>DASZUX010000303.1:0-8134 GCA_035547455.1 Chitinophagaceae bacterium | reverse complement strand
CTGCCCGGTGTGTAAATGGCCGGCAGTTTATTAATAAAGTATATGTGGTTTAATTGTGCAGGCTGTACAAAAGCATTGATGTTAACCGCCGGAATTATAAACGACAGGAGCGTACAGGTGATAAAATACCAGCGGTTCCATGTGTAATGGGTAATTTGTCTTAACAGCAGGTAATAAAAACCGTATGTTGCCATAAGGCAAACCGACATTTTCAGCATGTATTCAAGTGGCAGGTGCATGGCGTTACCTTGTTTTGTGGTTTTCAATCATATCAATAATCTCTTTCAATTCATGCGGCTTTAGCTGCTTTTGGGTTACAAAAAAATTCACCATCTCCTTATAGGAGTTGTTGAAATAGTTTTGTACAAAGCCCTGCATAAATTTTTGCTTGTATTCCTCTTCGGCAATCAGGGGTGTATATAAATAAGTATTGCCTAAAAGGCGGCTGCTTACGTACCCTTTTTTCTCAAGATTTTTTACAGTAGATGCCACGGTTGTATAAGGCGGTTTTGGCTCTTTAAGCGCTTCCATAAACGCCTTAATAGGACCTTCGCCCGTATGCCAAACGGCCTGCATCACTTCTTCTTCCTGTATGCTCAATTTTTCCATTTATACGAAATTATCGTAAAATTACGAATATTTCGTAAATGGCAAAATTATTTATGCGTTTTAACAAAAAGGAGGGAAGGCGGATTTTTGCTCCGGGAATACATTTTTGATGAGGCCTTATTTGCTCCATTCATTATTACTCCTTTCCATGTCAGGCAATACGTGTTCAGGGTCAAGCACTATCTTGTCAATCTTGCTTGTGGAAGCATAATGAAACGTCCAGGTGCCGCCACGACGCCATATCTCCACCGGCAATTTTACTGTTTCAGTACTGCCGCCGGCCTGGGTTATTTGTGCTATTACCGGCATTATCATTTTACCCTTATTTTCAATGGTAATCAATGCGCCTTTTGAGGGGTCGCCGTTTGTATAGCTTACGGCTGTTACTGCCTGGTCAAGCTTCCATGTAGTAAAAAACCACTCTTTCCAAAACCAGTCAAGGTCTTCGCCAGCCGCATTATTAATGCAATGAAAGAAATCATACGGGGCAGGATGTTTAAAAGCCCACGCTTTTATGTACTGCCTGAAGGCATAATCAAAGCGTTCTTTCCCAACCACCACCGTGCGCAGCAGGTTAAGGCCGTAAGCTGTTTTGCCGTAAAACTGGTAATGCTGTTGTTCGTCCATAGCATCAGAAACAGTCATCAGCGGGTCTTTATACTGCATAAACTGTGTATAGTCGCGTGATGCAAAAAAGCCTTTGTCAAAATAGGCCGCAGCATCAACATACTCGCCGTTGTTAAAAACATCCGTTGCTATATAGTTTATATAGGTGTTAAACCCTTCATCCTGCCACATATACCGCCTTTCGTTGCTGCCCACAATCATAGGAAACCAGTTATGGCCTATTTCATGCGCCACCAAAAACCATAAACGGGCTTTTGTTTCTGTATAATTATTAAATATCATGCCCGGGTATTCCATACCGGGAGTAATGCCTGCGCTGCTTACAGCCACATTCCATGGATATTCAAAAAAGTTTTTGGAATATATTTCAATGCTGGCCTTCAGGTATTCGGTTGATCTTGTCCAGGCGGTATCGCCAGCGCTTTCCACCGGGTAACACGACATGGCAATGGCTTTGCGGCCTGAAGGTAGGTTTAACTTTGCGGCATCCCATATCATGGCCTTACCGGCGGCCCAGGCAACATCTCTTGTATGCTTCATAGTAAAATGCCAGGTAAGGTTACCTGCGGCAGCAGGCCGTGTGAAAGGTTTGCCAGCATCACCTGCGCTAATAATAGTAACCGTTTTATCGCTTTCCGCTGCCTGGGCCAGCCTTTTTATTTCTGTGGCGGTAAGTACGTCTGCCGGGTTTTGCAAATCGCCGGAGCCATAAATAACCATCTCTGCCGGGGCAGTTATATAATAATCATAGTCGCCATAATCGCAGTAAAATTCGCCGAGCCCCATATAAGGCAATGTGTTCCATCCTTCCACATCGTCATACACGCACATACGCGGATACCACTGGCCTATTTGATACACTACACCGTTTTTTGTGTACTGGCGGCCAAAGCGGCCCGCACCGTCCAGCGGTATATTAAAACGGAAACCTATTTTGACAGATACTTTATCGCCTTTGGCTTGCATAGGGGCATTAAGGCGAAGCTGCATTCTTGTATCAGTAATAACAGGCACGACTGAATATGTTTTACCACCCTGCGCAACTGTTATATCTTTTATTTTATACCCGCCGTCAGTTTTGCCCAACAAGCCGAAATAATCACCCGGGTATTTTGTAGCAGCAACTCCTCTTGAAGAGGGTTCAAAAATATCCTGGTCTAACTGCAGCCACAGGTATTCCAGTTCATCGGGGCTGTTGTTAGTGTATGTAATAGTAACATCGCCTGTAACCGAAGTATCTTTCTCGTTAAAAACGGCATGTATAAGGTAACTGGCATTGTTTTGCCAGTAAGCCGGGCCGGGTATGCCTTTGGCTGAGCGAAACTCATTGCCTTCAGTCATGCGGAAGCTTTGGGTGAAAAGTTCATGAGGATTATAGCTTTCAGTACCAGTATTTTGTGCGTGTAAAAAGCTAATGCCTGCAGATGCCAGCAGGCTTAATACATATTTTCTCATGCAGTAATGTTTGATAGGAGAGTAAGTTATGACAAAATGAGAAATATGTATGTGTTTTTAACTGCCGGGATATAAAAAGAAAACCCGGCAAGTGATAAACTGCCGGGGATTCATTTAAAACAAAGTGTGCCGTATGCGGGTTATTTAATATTGCTGAACATCCTCTTCCACCGTATGCCTTTATACCAGCTAAACATAATAAATGATGCGCGGCCTACAATACAGGTTTCGGGTACAAACCCCCAAAAGCGGCTGTCCTGGCTGCCGTGGCGGTTATCTCCCATCATCCAATAATAGTTGTATTTAAAAGTATATTGGGTAGTGGGCTTACCGTCAATAATAAACTGGCCGTTGTTTTCCTCCAGTGTATGACCCTCATACACTGTAATCAGGCGGCGGTAAATGCACATATTGTCAGCCGTAAGTGTAACGGTAGCACCTTTTTTGGGTATGTACAGCGGGCCGTAATTATCAAGTCCCCATACATGCCCGGCGTCATAAGGGAAAAATTCCATTTTGCTTTCCGCTGAATCAGTGCCGGCTACAGCACGGTCAACCGAAGTAACAAACGGCAACTTTTTAATTGTGGCTGCATCACTTTCAGTAAGGGCTATAAAATAACTGTGGGTTTTGCTAAAACGATCCTGTAATCCCTGCTGGTAGCTCTCCAGTTCCTCGCCCTCCTGGTCATTGCGTATTACAATATTATAGTCACTTTTCAGTTCGTCAAAATCAAGGGGGGTGCCATTGGTGGTAACAGTATAATCCTGCTGCGAGTATTCAGGCACATCAGCTTTACGGCCGTTTATGTACAGGTAGCTGTCTTTTATCTGTATTGTGTCTCCGCCAATTGCTACACAACGTTTTATGTAGTTGTCGGTTTTATCAAACGGGTGTACTATTATGTTGCCTCCCCAGTTATTCCATACAGCATCGCGGCTTCCTAATTCTCTTTCTACCTGGTAGTACGGGCGCTGGGAGCCAAAAGTGGGCAGGTTTATAATGGTATCGCCCTGCGGAAAATTAAACACCACAACATCATTGCGGTGCACCTCGGTAAAGCCGGGCAGGCGCTTGTAAGGCAGCTCAATGATTTTTGAGTAAGACACCTGTGTTTGCGAGAAAGGCATAATATTATGCACAAACGGGAAACTTATCGGCGTCATGGGCAGGCGTGCCCCGTATGCCATTTTATTTACAAAAAGGTAGTCGTTTACAAGCAATGTTTTTTCCATACTGCCGGATGGTATGGCGTATGCTTCAAAAATAAATGTACGTATAAGCGTAGCCGCCACCACGGCAAACACGGCAGCATCAATCCACTCCCGCACAACTGATTTTTTATAAAGCTTTACTACCTTTTCGCCCTTATAAGGATTGCCTTTTGAAAAGCCAAGATAAGGCAGGTAGAGGAAGGGAACCGCTACCAAAAGGGTATGGTCAATTAATGAAAATTTACCAAAATTCATTACAAAAATTATCCCTATCCAAATGGTTATAAACTGGCCCATAATAGGTACCAGCGAAAGCCAGAACCATATTTTTTTGATGTTGCACTTTTGTACGATGAACCATGTGCCATAAAAAGGGACGAGCGCCTTCCATGGTGCAATACCAGCTTTTTTAAAGAGTCCGTACATACCAACATGCCAGCCAACAATGTATAATACGAGGAGGGTCCAGCCCATAACGTGTAAATTTTTTGCGCCTAAACTACCACATATAAATGTAAGGCAAGCATTAACCCCTGAAAATTTTTCATAAAACTTTTATGTATAAGGTTATTACCGCTAGCACAATGGTATTTTTTTACCGCTATTTTTACTTAACTATGCCATTATGAAATATGCAACAGCCGCTTTTATTGTATTGATTTTCAAACTTTCAACCGCAACTGTTTGTGCGCAAACCAGCCTTGCACAGTTACCGCAATGGCAGGATGCAGCGCAGCACATGCCCGCAAACGACTGGCTGGTACAGCCTGTTGGCACTAAAGCAGCAGTGTATAAAAGCCGCGATAACAAGAATATTATATTATTTAACGGCCTGGTGAAAAGAACCTTTCGCCTGCAGCCGAATGCCGCCTGTATTGATTACACCAATATGGTAAACGGGCAGCAATTGCTGCGTGCTGTAAAGGCTGAAGCTCGTATTACCATTGATGGCACAGATTATAATATTGGCGGGCTGTACGGGCAAAAAGAAAACGCATACCTGCTGCCGGAGTGGGCAGATAATTTTACGCCGGGCAGCAATGATTTTTTATTGCAATCATTCTCTGTTACACCATTGCAGCCTTTTATACCATGGAAACCCAACATGTGGGCAGGCAATACAAAAGAACCCACCGGTGTTGACGTAGCTTTTGTTTATGCACCGCAGGCAAACGCAGTAAAAGGCCTGGCAGTTACAGTGCATTATGAGTTGTATGACGGGCTGCCATTAATTGTAAAGTGGCTTGCTGTAAAAAATAACGGCACATATACCGTTAAGTTAAACCGCGTGGTAAATGAAATACTGGGGCTTGTAGAGGAAGAAAGCGCTGTGGTAGGCACCCCCGGGAATATGAAGAAACAGCATGGCATATACGTTGAAACCAATTATGCTTTTAACAACGCCATGCGGTATGATATAAGTGACCAGACCACGCACTGGAAAACTGACAGCGTTTATACCAGCCAGGTAAACTATAATTACCAAACCCCCTGTTTACTGGAAATATACCCTGAAAAAGCGCCGGGTATTGAACTGCAGCCGGGCGGTACGTTTAAATCAGTACGCACATGTGAATTGCTGATGGACAGTTATGACCGTGAGCGAAGAGGGCTTGCGATACGCCGCATGTACAGGGTTATTGCGCCGTGGACAACAGAGAACCCTATATTTATGCACCTTGTAAGCAAGAATGATGAAGAAGTAAAAACAGCTGTTGACCAATGTGTAGCTGCAGGTTATGAAGCGCTGATATTAAGTTTTGGCAGTCATTGCAATATGGAAGATACCAGTGCGGCCAATATTGAAAAATGGAAGGCCCTTGCAGCGTATGCCCACAGCAAAGGCATAAAAATAGGAGGGTACTCCCTTTTTAGTTCCAGGCGCATAAGCGATGAGGACGATGTGATTGACCCGGTGACATTAAAGCCGGATGCGGCTGCATTTTTTGGGCATGCACCCTGCATGGGCAGCAAGTGGGGGCTGGCCTATATAGCCAAACTGGAATATTTTATGGGCAGCGCAGGCTTTGATATTTTTGAAAATGACGGCCCTTACCCGGGGGATGTTTGCGCATCTGCCACGCACCCGGGCCATAAGGGCCTTGACGACAGCCAGTGGCGACAGATGGAATTGCAGAAGGGCCTTTACCATTGGTGCAATGCCCACGGCATATACGTAAATGCTCCCGACTGGTATTTTTTGGACGGCACGAACAAAATTGCACTCGGATACAGGGAAGTAAATTTCTCACTGCCGCGGGAGCAGCAGGTAATACTAAACAGGCAGAATATTTATGATGGACTGTGGGAGAAAACGCCTGCAATGAGCTGGGGTTTTGTGCCGCTTACTAAATACCAGGGTGGCGGGCCGGAAGCTGTGCTTGAACCACTTGCGCAGCATCTTGACCAATACCGCCAGTTAATGATGCAATACTATGGGGCCGGTGTACAAGCCTGTTACCGCGGCCCGCGTTTGTATGATACCGATACTACATTAAAAGTAGTACGGCAAACCATACAATGGTACAAAAAATACAGGGATATATTAAATGCAGATATTATACACCTGCGCCGTGCTGATGGCAGGGATTGGGACGGTATTATGCACGTTAGCGCACAACTGCCTGTTAAGGCACTGGCAATGCTGTACAACCCGCTTGACAGGGCAATAACCCGCAATATTACCTTACCACTGTATTATACGGGGCTTGCCAATACTGCCCGTGTACGTGAGCAAGAGGGAAGCGGGCATGTATATACTATAAACCCGCATAACAACAGTATTACATTAAGCGTTACCATGCCGGCAAAAGCATATACCTGGTTTACTATTGAATGACGCTGATTATAGATATGATTAATTGCCGCTTTTAAGCGCCCCTGTTACAGCGTCTTTTTTGTTACGGGAAACAGGTATTTGTGTATTGTTATACAATAAAAGGTAGCCGCCATCTTCCTTCACCCAACTTTTAATATATTTTTTGTTTACAAGATACGACTGGTGACAACGTATGAAACCATAGTCGCCCAGCATATCCTCGTATTCATGTATTGGCCTGCTTACCAATAACTTTTCACCGTTATTTACAAAAAAAGTTGTGTAGTTATTAGAGGATTCGCAGTGTACAATATCGCGGGTATAAATAAAGCGGGTTTCTTTAAGGGTGGTCAGCGCAATGCGGTGCTCATCCCTGTTATGCTGTTTTTGCAGTATTTGTAACAAGTTTTCCAACTGCAGGTTTTCTTTTTTGCGCCGGTTTTTTTCTATCACCCGCGTTACTGCCTCCTGCAACTCTTCCGCATTAACAGGCTTCAGCAGGTAATCAACTGCGGCAAACTTTACGGCCTGTATGCCGTACTTGTCATAGGCGGTAACAAAAATAACGTCGAAATTATATCTCGGCAGGCTTCGTAATAAATCAAAACCATTTTTGCCGGGCATTTGTATATCAAGAAAAACAAGGTCGGGGTTAAGCCTGCTTATTGCATCCCTGCCTTCTTCGGCGCTGCCGGCGGCAGCTATTACCTCTACTACCGGGCAGTGCTGTTGCAGCAACGCAAATAAATTGTCAAGATTATTCTTTTCATCATCTATTAAAACAGTCCTCAATGTCATAACCACCAATTTTTTAACAGCAGGCACACCGCAGCGCCATTTTGCCCGTCCTCCTCTATCGAAAGCGCTACCGGTCTTCCTTTCAAAATTTCATTCAGCAGGTGTATTCTTTCCCGGGTAAGTTTCAGGCCAAGCCCTTTGTTATTGCCGTCGTATTTAAAACCGCTGCCATTGTCTGCTACGGTAACAAGCATATCATTACCCTGCCGGGTAAAGCTCAATGTTATTTGGCCCTTTTCTTCAAGCCCTGCCACGCCATGTTTTACAGCGTTTTCAACAACCGGCTGTAAAAGTAATGCAGGTATGTCGGTTTCCGCAGGGTTTATAGCGGCGTCTGTGTGAATGGCATATTTAAAGCCAAACCTTAGTTGTTCCAGCGAAAGATAAGTTTCCAGCGCCTCAATCTCTTTATCCAGCGAAATAAGGTCTTTCTCCCCTGCTTCCAATGAACTACGCATAAGGGCACCAAATTTTGACAGGTATTTGTTAGCCCCTGCAATATTGTTTTTATTAATAAGCCCCTGTATGCTGCTGAGTGCATTAAATACAAAATGAGGATTAAGCTGCGCGTGCAGTGCCTTTAATTCAAGCCCCAGCCGCGCTTTTTTTGATT
>DASZUX010000302.1:0-5604 GCA_035547455.1 Chitinophagaceae bacterium | reverse complement strand
CCTCAATGCCATGTTCATCGCCCCATTGCTGTCCTTCCTGGCGCACACCGTCGTACAGCGTCAATATCCGGTTATAACCAAGCCCGCGTATAAATGGCTTTGACACATTAGGGCCGGTTGTAAGGGCGGTAACACCCGGTACCTTTGCGATGGCATCAATAATATTGGTGCTGATATTAGTAGCGAGGTAATTGTGTGTGACAGATACTATAGGCACAGGGTTGCGTTTTATTTGCGTGGCTCTTGAAGTACCTGTTACCACTACCGAGCCTTCTTCTACGGCTTCGTCTGACATGCCAAAGTTGAGTTGCGCTGAGCCCTTAATGGTTACAGTTTGTGTAAACGTTTTAAAGCCTACAAACTGCACCTGTACAAGATAAGTACCTGCGGGTAATGATTTAAAATTATAGCGGCCCGACGTATCTGCTATTACTCCCAGCTTAAGGTCTGGAATAAACACACTGGCACGGGGCAGCCCATTACCGGTCTTTACATCATACACCCGGCCCGAAAGTGTATTTGCCTGCGCAAATACCTGTTGCGTTATTGTAAGTGAAATAATAAATAAAGCGATATATGAAAATAGCTTCATTAGTAGATAAATTAAAACTTTATCCAACACAAAGTTCGGATAAGGTTGCTGTAATAATAAGTTTTGCTGATGAGGGGAAAGATGGCTATGAAGGCGATTATACTGCCGGCGGCGCTCTTAAAGATCGGAATATTCGTGCTACAACAGGTAAAAAATACCGGGGTTCCTGCTGTAAGGTTATGTGTTCACTTACAGGCACTGTAACCTCAATAACCTGTGCCGGCGTCAGGGGCATTAGTGCTTCATCAATACAATCACACGATATCTGGATATTATTTGCATCGGTATGCGAAGCAGAATTATGCGCGGGCAGGTGAAACTTGTTATGCAGCATTATACGCACACCCATGCTTTGCGTAAGCACCAAAAGCAGGAATACAGCGGTTACCCGTAGATTAAACTTGTGCATAACAATGCAAACCTATTCATTTTGCAACAATATTGCAAATGCCCCTTTGTGTTTATATTGCTGTAACAAAAAATTAACACCCCCCCCTTCGCGATGAAAGAACGCTATTAGGATTTTCGTTTTACAAAACGGGGAGAGGGTGGGAGATACGCATAGCTCCAAAGTCTTTGAAGAAGATAAAGGAAAAGATGCGGGAGCAAACAAACCGTAACAACCCATTGAGAGCAAAGGAAAAGATAAAGAAAATGGAAGCAGTAATCCGGGCTGGGTAAACTACTCCTCAATAGCCAAAGCCAAAAGTAAGATGAAGGAAATTAGACGAACAGGTAAGAACAAGGCTAAGGATGGGTATGGAAACAATGGAAGAATCCTAAAACAAAGATGCAAAACCTGTTAAGGTTAGGTATTAAAAGGCAGCAGGCGTATGAGTGGAGCAACAGCCATAAGGGCTATTGCAGAGTGGCACATAGCCCAATATTATGCCGTGCGTTAAACAACGAATATTTTACGCGTCAGGGCTACATTGGTTTTGCTAACTACTACTATTGGAAAACGGAACACCAAATAAAATTATTCTAACAAACCGCCGTATGCCGACGGGCACGTACGATGGTGTTAGAGGAAGGTAGCCAACTAATGGCTACCTGTCCTACTCAATTAAGTTACCCGTGTTAACCCTGGTATTTTATCCCCGCTTTATTAAAAGCCCCAGCTTTTCATTACAGCATAATCTTCTTTTGCGCTTTCAAGCGGGGTAATATTTTGATAGCTTTCCTGTTCTATAATAAAGTCAGATGTGCCCCCTGATTTTAAGGCCAGGTCAACTACGGCCTTAGTACCAATAATACCTTTGCCTAATACGGTACTTTCATACGGTTCTTCCATTTCTCCTTTTGCTGCTTTAATTTCATCTTTCACATGCATAAGTTCAAACCTGTCGGGGTGGGCTTTCAATATATCAAGCCCGCGGCCGCCTGCACCATACATATTGCCAATATCCATTTGCTGCGCTACCAGTTTGGGGTCAGTGTATTGTAAAATAAGCTCGTACAATTGCTTGCCGTCAATATTGGTGCTAAACTCAAAATTGTGATTATGGTAGCCAAATTTCATTCCTGATTTTTTGCATAACTCCCCACTTTTGTTAAATATGTCCATGGAATGTTTAAGCGTGTCCATATCCTTATACCAGCTTTTGTCAAGCCATGGGCTTATTACATATTTTTGCCCGCAAACAGCGGCATCTTCCACTGTATATTTCCATGCGTCTGTAAAATCATTTTTTGTGTTGTTCCAGTGTTGCGGCCCCATAGCGGTGTGACCGCTGCGCATTATAAGGCCGTAGCCATCAAGCAGCTTCTTAAAATCTGTCGCCGTATACCCGTAAAACTTGCGGTTTATGTAGTTGGCATGTTCAACATATTTATAACCCATGTCTGCCAGTTTTTTCAGGGTGCCAGATGGATCTTTGCGCATGTCATCGCGCACTGAATATAACTGTAATCCGAAGATTACGTTTTTTTTTCGCGAAGCAGCAAAAAGCTCATTTGAAAACATGGCAGCCCCGGCAGCAGCAAAGGCACTTTTTTTAAGGAACGACCTTCTTGATGTGTACATACAGCCTGTAATTTTTTTGTGGAGTTAATGAAACAATCGTACAGACGAATATAATTTTTTTAGTTGAAAGAACCGGGAAAAGACAACTAATATTTTGCGAAGCGGGTTATTATATTTCTTTTACTGAAATTGCATGCAAATGGATGAACAAAAGCTTTCAATGCGCATGCAGGTAGTGTACGGTTTTGGTATGATGGGCTGGAGCATTTTGACAAACCTTATAGCAGTGTTGCTGGTGTATTTTTATGCACCCCCTGCAGGCAGCGGCTTGCCTTATTTTGTAACCCAGGGCATAATACTGGGTATATTTAATGCTATTGCATTAATAACGTCTGCCGGGCGGCTTTTTGACGCAGTGACTGACCCCCTGATAGCCCAGTTTAGCGACCGAAGTAAAAACCCGCGCGGCAGGCGCATACCCTTTATGCGTGCTGCCCTATTGCCATCGCTGGTATTTTGTTTTTTGGTTTTTTACCCGCTTACACACCAGCAAAGTGCAGTTAACATATTTTGGGTAATGGCTATGCTAATTTGCTTTTATGTATCAACTACTACATACGTTATACCATTTAACGCCCTGTTAACTGACCTTGCCCAAACACCGGCGCAAAAAGTCAGGCTTTCTTCCTGGCAATCCGGCGGTTTTGTGTTCGGCATAGGCATATCTGCCAATGCGCTTAATATTGCTGACTGGATACACAACAATTTCAGCAATGTATCAGTAACCGCATCGCTGCAATACACCGTAGCCATATTGGCTTTTGTTGCGGCGGTAGCAATGGCTATAACTGCTTTTGGCATAGATGAACGTAAATTTGCACAAAGCAAACCTGTTGAAGTAGCGTTGCGCAAAGCAGTAAAACAGGCATTGGGCAACCGTAATTTCCGCTTTTTTATAGTGGCTGATTTTACATATTTTATAGCTGTAACACTAATAAGCACAGGTCTTGTATATTTTATAACAGTGCTTTTGCAATTGCCAAAAACACTTGGCAATGCGTTAATGGGCACTATGGTTGCGGTTTCGTTTATTTTTTACCCGGTTGTAAATCACCTTGCCCCGCGCATGGGTAAAAAAAACATAGTAATTATTTCTTTCCTGGTACTGGCTGTAGTGTTTGGTGGCGTGTTTTTTTTAGGCCACCTTCCCTTCGGCCCCAGGACTCAAATCTTTACCCTTGTATGCATAGCCGCCATTCCTGTTGCATCACTAAACATTTTGCCTATTGCTATTTTGGGAGATATTATTGAGAAGGACAGGCATGATACAGGCACTAATAAGGAGGCGCTTTACTTTGCAGTACGGTATTTTTTTGTAAAAGTGTCTCAAACGCTGGGCATTGCCCTTTTTAGCATGATGCTTAATTACGGTAAAGATATTGGTAACGACCTTGGCGTACGTCTTAGCGGGGTGGTAGGTTTTGTATTGTGTACCGCAGCGGCCATTATATTCACCCGGTTTAATGATATAGTGCCCGGTAAGAACGATTTGCCTGTAATAAAATAGCTTAGCGCAATATATTATTTGGCCTTGTGTACACCATTTGCATAACATTAATATTGCGCATGGCAAAGGCTGCTTCGCAATAGCTTAGATAATAATTCCACTTGCGTATAAACTGGTCGTTAAAGCCAAGATTTTTTACTTTGGTAATATTGGCATTAAATTGTTCACGCCAAATGCCAAGTGTTTTTGCATAGTCAAGTCCTATATCTTTTAAATCAACTAGCGTGAGATCACTGGTATTGTTGATGGCTTTATTTAAGGCGGCAACAGAGGGCAGGAGAGAGCCGGGGAAAATATGTTTTTGTATCCAGTCAACACCATGTTTAAGATTATTGAACCTGGCATCCGGGCAGGTAATTACCTGGAAGGCTAGTATGCCATTCTTTTTAAGCACTTCATTGCATTTTTTGAAATATACATCAAGAAACCCAGCACCCACAGCTTCCAGCATTTCAATAGAAACAATTTTGTCGTAGCTGCCCTGTATATTCCGGTAGTCCTGCAACAGCACGGTTATTTTATTTTGCAGCCCTTCTTCGGCAATACGTTGCTTTGCCATTTTAAACTGCTCTTCCGAAATTGTTACAGTGGTTACAGTACATCCATAATATTTGGCCATATAAATAGCGTTACCACCCCAGCCACTGCCAATTTCCAGCACGTGGTCAGCACGCTGCAGGTGCAGTTGCCTGCATAATCTTTCATACTTTGCTAATTGCGCTTCCGCCAGGTCCATCCCTTCTTCTTTAAAGTAGGCAGATGAGTATGTCATTGTCGGGTCCAGAAACAACGCAAAAAAATCATTGTTCAAATCATAATGCTCTGCAATATTTTTCTTTGAACCGTTAAGGCTGTTAGCACGTTTTATATGCGATATACGGTTAAAAAATTTAAGCACATTTAATATGGCAGACTTTGCCTTGCTACCCGATACAGACGGTGCATTGTCAACGTTAAGTAAAAACCACCGTATAACGTTTGTTATATTGTCGGTATGCCAGTCGCCGTCTACGTAAGCTTCCCCAAATCCAATATCGCCAAACAGTACGCAGCGCTGGAAAAAGCTATTGTTCCTTACATGAATGTTTGCTGTAATGCTGCCGCTGCCATTACCAAACTGGAGGCATTCACCTGAAGGCAGAGTCAAGTTCAGCCTGCCGAACTCCATTTTTGTAAGCAGTTCAATAATCAGCTTCCCGTAAAAATTTCTTTTTCCTGTTAATGTTAAAGCGGTACTGACTGGCGGCATAATACGTGTAAAGCGGTTTATTATGGTGGTTAACTAATGGCTTTGTGCAATACGTGTAACTACGAATATACATAATGCATTGCTACTTTTCATACTTTCTATATACGTCTTTTTGTAGCTGCGGGTTTGCCGCTTTTGTGTGGAATGGTATTTTTTTTAACCAAAGCAATAAAGCATTCCAATGGATCAACGCCATTATGCGGATGGTTATTAGCGGAAAGCGAAAGCTG
>DASZUX010000301.1:0-9934 GCA_035547455.1 Chitinophagaceae bacterium | reverse complement strand
CGCTACACAAAAGCCATGCTCCTGCACAATATTTGGAAAAAATGGCAAGCGGTTGCATCGGTGTAAGCCGTTAATGTTTTTATTAGCAATACGTTTATGAGTAACCGGCTTTACTAAGGATGGGGTGGATAAAAATGTGTTATTTGTATTTAAAGTAGGCTTTTATTTTTACTTATACAAATTTATTAAGATAAATACTGAACGTTTAAACCAGCCAGACTTAGTTATATACTATCCCTGGGTTCCTTTTCACCGGTGCTGTCAACAGCAGGTACATCAATATCCTGTTCAAATCCACGTTGCTTACCCTTCTTCTTTTTTGAAGGTACAATACCTGTTTTTTGTGTATGGCCAAAATCACCGTTTTTAGGCTGCAGGTTTTTGCCTTTTTTATTATCAAAGCGCATTACTGGTTTAGGATTAAGATTATAAGCATCCGGCAGTTTTATAAACCAGCCGGTACACTTATTTTCTGCTTGCATATTGTGCAACCCTGCAAGACTCCCGGTGCAATGCTGCGGATGGTTTGGACTTTGGGGCAGGCAGCACCATGTTACCGGTATGTTTATTTTGTGTTTAATAATCTTACCATGCAACACATCAAATGGCCTTTCAATAACATACCCTATTATGTGGTCGTCAATATACCACACCTTAATAGTTCTTTCGGCTTCGCCGTAAGTGCCATCATGCATCTGTTGAAACTCATCCCTGAACAAAAGGGCCTGGGCAGGCTGCAGGCGGCTAAACTCGGTGGCCATTTCAAAAGGCATTTCAAGCTGTTCAAAAGAAGTAATGCTGTCCGGATAGCCCCCCGCTGCAGTATTAACCTGTGCAGACGAGGTATCGGTACTTTGGCATTGTGCTGAAAAGCAAATAACCAGCATTACCGGCAATACAATTGCCACAGGCCCCAATGCCCGCCACATACTAACAAACGTGCGCGCAACCAATGGCATATTATTGCTCTTATTTTTTGCATGTTTATTTAAGGGCTTTTCACAGGCCTGGCAATTATTAAAACGGTGCTGAAAATTACAATATTACCGGGAGCAAACCAGAGAGGTGTAACAATTTTAGGTTAAGTGTCATGGAAAAAGCCCAAAGAAAAATTATAAAAAGAACACTAATATTATTAAAAACAAAGTATCGAGAGCGCAAATACTAAAAAACTTCAATGCTCCATGTCCTTTCAAATAGCTGCCCGGGTGGCAGGCTGTTAATGCCTTCTTTTTCACTAAGGTTGCCGGTAGCGTCAACGCTGTCTGCTATGCCGCACCATGGTTCGATGCAAATAAAATCAGCGTCTTTAAAACTCCATATTCCCATATACGGAAACCCCTTAAATGTCACTGTCAGGCCATGGGGGGTTTTATTGCTTTTTAATGTAATGGCATCGCTTTTAAGATGCTTAAATACCAGGGCATCCTTGTAAAAGAGCTGCTTGGTAAGGGGCAATATATCGTTATTTTCAAGCACAGGTTCAGTATGTTTTTCAACCTGGCCTGTTGCCGAAAGCGGCCAGCGGCCTATACCCTCAATGTGGTTAAAGTGCAGGTAATAATCAATAAACTCCGTGCCACCTGTTACAGGTACTTTAAAAGCAGGGTGGCCGCCAACAGAAAACAAAAGTATAGTATCCCCGGTATTATTTACCGTATAGGTAACATGCAGTGTATTTTGTCGCAGTGTGTAAGTAACCGAAAATGAAAAATAAAAAGGATAGTGCTGCAGTGTATTATCATCGGCCATAAGGGTAAAGGTTACGCTATCCTTCTGCTGTGCGGTTACAGTAAACTCCCTGTAACGGGCAAAACCATGCCTGCCCAAAGTATAGGTATGGCCATTATAGGTATATTGGTCATTTTTAAGTCCTCCCACCACGGGAAACAGTACAGGGCTTGTTTTAGCCCAAAAGGCAGGGTCGGCACCCCACATATATTCAATACCGGTATTTTTATTAATAAGGCTCTGCAATTCGGCGCCCTGGGCGGCTATGGCGGCAGATACATAGCTGTTTTGTATGGTGTATATCATATTCTTTAAACGGAGAATCTTTCCCTGGTCAACGTTATTACACCTGCTTATTCCTCGGTTTCTTTTATTGCTTCATCAGGTGCGTTCATTAACATATTACTCAGCTTTTTCAAAGGGTTGCGGTGGTTCTCGGCGTAACCGGCGCGGCGTCGTATTATATCAATGCATTCAAATGTGGCCATCATAAACGACGAAGCATCAGCCTTGCCCTTACCTGCAATGTCAAAAGCTGTGCCATGGTCAGGGCTGGTGCGCACTACGGGCAGGCCTGCAGTAAAATTCACTCCTTCGCCAATGGCCAGCGATTTAAAAGGTATCAATCCCTGGTCGTGGTACATAGCAAGCACAGCATCAAACTTCTGGTAACTGCCGCGCGCAAAAAAAGCGTCGGCACTGTAAGGCCCAAATGCCATAACATCCCTGTACTTAGCATCCTTTATTGCAGGTTTTATAATGGTTTCTTCTTCATCCCCAATCAATCCTTCATCCCCTGCATGCGGGTTAAGGCCAAGCACCGCAATACGCGGTTTTGAGATGCCAAAGTCTTTTTGCAGGCTGCTGTTAAGTATTTGCAGTTTACTTACAATAGCCTCCCTGGTAATACATTTCTTCACATCTCCTATGGGTACATGCTCAGTTACCAATGCCACGCGCATGTTTTCAGCCACCATTAGCATCAGCACATCTGCCACACCAAACTGCTCTTTTAAATATGGGGTATGGCCACTGTGATTAAACTTGTCGCTTTGTATATTTTTTTTATGTATGGGCGCAGTAACAAGACCTTGTATATTACCATCCTTTAGCGCTGCCACGCCCTGCTGAAGCGAGATAAGCGCGTATTGACCGGCGGTTTCACTAAGCGTGCCGGGGTTAATGGCTATTTCTTCTTCCCAGCAATTAAAAATATTAACCTGTTTGGGGTTAAGCCTCCCAAAGTCTTTTACTGACTGGTACACAAGGTTTATATCAGGCAATGATTTGCGGTAAAAATTAATACATTTATTACTGGCAAACACCACCGGCACGCACATATCAAGCACGCGGTTATCAGTAAGCGTTTTTATTATCAGCTCTATACCAATGCCGTTAAGATCGCCACATGTAAAGCCAATCACCGGTTTTTGAAGTTCACTGCTCATTAAACCAAATTTGGCGGTAAATGTAAGAAAAAGTCGCCTCTAACAGGCAATTATCCATCCGGCAGGCACAACCTTATTCTATAATGTTCAATGGCTTACTTTTGCACCTGATGCAGTACACGCTGAAAAAATCGTTAGGCCAGCACTTTTTGAAGGATGAAAATATTTGCCGCAAAATTGTGGCTGCATTGCAGGAGCACGATTTTGAACGGCTGCTTGAAGTAGGCCCAGGTGGAGGCGCCCTTACCAAATATTTATTGCAGTTACCCGGTATTGCCTTTAAAGCCATTGAACTGGACGATGAAAAGGTGCAGTACCTGCTGCATACATACCCCGCATTGCAGGGTAAACTGCTGCACGAAGATTTTTTAAAGGCTGATATACCCTTTGAAAATGAGTTTACCGTTGTGGGTAATTTTCCCTACAATATTTCAAGCCAGATATTATTTAAAATACTGGATTGGTACCCAAAGGTGCCGGTGGTAACAGGCATGTTTCAAAAAGAAGTTGCGCAGCGTGTGGCAAGCAAACCCGGAAGTAAAGTATATGGAATATTAAGTGTGCTGGTACAGGCATATTATAAAGTGGAGTATTTATTTGATGTGCCGCAGGGTTGCTTTAACCCCCCGCCCAAAGTTATGAGTGGCGTTATAAGGCTTACCAGAAAACCGGCAGAGGTTAATGCAAAAAGCAGGAAACATTTTTTTATGCTGGTAAAAACCGCTTTTAACCAGCGGCGCAAAACATTGCGTAATGCTGTAAGGGGGTTGTTTGAAGAAGATGTGCTGAAAGATGACATTTTTAATAAACGGGCTGAACAGTTAGGTATTGATGATTTTGCACAGCTTACGTTCAGGATGAAAATATAAGCAAGGGGTAAGAGCCCAAAATTTTAAGAAGAAAAGAATTTAAAAAATAGCCTCACTTATTTTAAAGGCTTTATACAAATGAGCAATAAAGTATTAGTTACTGCCAAAGTACATAATTATCTTATAGAAACCCTTGGGCAAAAGGGCTTTGAAGTAATATACCAACCTGACGTAACATACAGCGGGCTGGCAACCGCTATTGCCGGCGTTAGCGGGTTGATTGTAACAACGCGGCTTAAAATTGACAAACCGATTTTAGATAATGCACACCGCCTGGCATGGATAGGCCGCCTTGGCAGCGGTATGGAACTGATTGACGTACCTTATGCAGAAAGCAAAGGCATTTATTGTGTAAGCAGCCCGGAAGGTAACCGTAATGCTGTGGCAGAACATTCATTGGGAATGTTGCTTAACCTTATGAATAAAATAAGCAGCAGCTTTGAAGAAGTAAAGCATGGGGAATGGATTCGTGATGCCAACCGTGGTACGGAACTTACAGGCAAAACAGTAGGTATAGTAGGATATGGTAATACAGGCTCGGCATTTGCAAAGCTGCTTGCCCCTTTTGATGTTACTGTACTGGCCCACGACAAATACGTGCATGGCTTTGCGAAAGGATATACCAGGGAGGCAGAACTTGAGCAGGTGGCGCGCTATGCTGACGTAATAAGCCTTCACCTGCCGCTTACTGATGAAACATTGCATTATGCAAACGATGCGTTTTTCCAGTCGCTTAAAAACAAGCCATATTTTTTAACTGCCTGCAGGGGTAAGGTAACAGATACCGCTGCACTAATACGCGCGCTGCAAGCCGGTAATATACAGGCTGCGGGGTTAGATGTACTGGAGAACGAAAAATTAAACACTTATACTAACGAAGAAAAGCAGCAGCTAAACTGGTTATGCAACCAGCCAAACGTAATTGTTACACCCCATATTGCAGGCTACAGCCACGAAGCCTTTTATAAAATGGCCAAAGTAATACTGGATAAACTGGATAAAGCAGGGCTTTTAAAAAGTTAACGAATAATAAAAATGTACCTGCCACATATTTAAAAAATACTATGGTTTAACAGCGGGTACATTTGCATGCTTACATTTGGAAAAATAAAAGTTAATGCTTGAAACACTTAAGTCATGGGACGCATGGTTATTTTTAAAAATAAACCACGACTGGACAAACGGTTTTCTTGATAGTGTATTCCCATGGTGGCGCGATGCAGTTACCTGGGCCCCGCTGTACCTGTTTCTGCTTGTATTCATCTTAACTAATTTTGGGCTAAAGGCATGGCCATGGGTGGTAACACTTATTTTAACAGTTGTTATTACAGACCAGGGAAGCAACATAATAAAAGACATTATAGCCCGGCCGCGCCCCTGCAACGATGTTGTTTTTGGCCAATATGTACGGCTGCTGCTTAACCGCTGCCCCTCAAGCTATAGCTTTACATCCAACCACGCCGCAAACCATTTTGGTGCTGCTTTTGTACTTTATTTTACCCTTAAGCCTTATATAAAAAAATGGGGTTACCTGTTTTTTGTATGGGCTGCCACAGTTGCTTACGGCCAAATGTATGTAGGCGTGCATTACCCGCTTGATATTTTGGGCGGTACCATTTTTGGCGCGATTGCGGGCAGCTTAATGGCCTATATCTTTAACAAGTTTATTGGGTTAACAGGCGGCAGCAATCAAAAAGCCGCATTATAATTTAGGTATCTCCCTACTATTCGATTTAATAGAAAAATATTGTTTTAAACACCCATACAGCCCCAATTAAACTGATATTTGTAGTTTTACGGTTATATACTATGACCTCTATTTTAATCATTCTTGCGCTTATTTTATTAAACGGGGTTTTTGCTATGGTTGAAATAGCCCTCATTTCGGTACGCAAGGCAAGACTTGAGGCACAGGCCAACAGGGGTGATGCAAGGGCAAAAGAAGCGCTTAAACTGGCTAATCACCCGGATAAATTTATTTCAACTACGCAAATAGGGCTTACCCTTATCGGGATACTTGATGGTATTTTTTCCGATAATCTTAAAGACGACCTGAAAGAATCGCTTAACCAGTTTAGTTTTTTACAACATTACAGCAATGTGCTGGCTACAGCTATCGTGGTAATTATTATTGCTTATTTCACGCTTGTATTGGGCGAACTGCTGCCCAAACGCATAGGTTTAAGCAAGCCGGAAAGAATATCAAAAGGGCTGGCAGCGCCAATGCGTTTTATCAGCATGCTTAATACGCCATTTATCTGGTTGCTTACCAAATCAACCAACCTGCTGGCAAATGTCTTCCGTATACGCGATAATGAATCCCAGGTAACAGAAGACGAAATTAAGGCCATTATAAGCGAAGGCACCGAGCAAGGAACCATTGAAGAAGCGGAACAGGAAATTATTGAGCGTGTATTTCACCTTGGCGACAGGAATATTACATCGCTGATGACACACCGCAGCGATATTGTGTGGCTTAATATTAACAGCACTGTTGCCGAAATAAAAGAATTTAAAGAGGAGCAGGTGCATAGTGTTTACCCCGTTTGCGATGAAAATATTGACAGTATAAAAGGTGTTGTAACCTTAAAAGATATCTTTAGGGAGAAGCCGGAAGCAAACCTTAAAAGCATAATGAAACCAGGCCTGTATGTACCGGAAAACGTATCTGCTTACCACCTGCTTGAACGGTTTAAAGAAAGTAAAACCCATTTTGCATTTATTGTAGATGAATATGGCGACCTGCAGGGCATTGTTACGCTAAATGACATTTTGGAAGCAATAGTAGGCAATATATCTGAGCCCGACGAAGATGATTATGAAATTGTAAAAAGAGATGACGGCAGCTACCTTGTTGATGCCCAGCTGCCTTTTTATAACTTTCTTACTTACTTTGAAAAAACCGAATGGCTGGAGGAAAACGATGACCAGCCCTTTGATACCCTGGCTGGCTTTATACTGCACCACATGGAACGTATACCTGTAACCGGGGATAAAATGCACTGGCGCAATTTTGACTTTGAAATTATTGACATGGATAATCACCGTATTGACAAGGTACTGGTAACCATGCAGGCGGAACCCGGCGAAACGCTTGATGAAGATGTGTAATTAGAGTTATGCAGCTTACCAGGCCATTTTGAAATACAATTATACCCATGCATGCCGCCCGGGGAATAATATCAAACCACAAAAAATCAGCAAAAATTACTCATTTAACATATTATCCTGCATCCTGTCTCCCACCTGCAATATATGCGCTTAACAGGATGTATTATTTAACCCGCATAGCTATTTCATGACGATACACTATGTGATAAAAACGTGCAGCCTGTGTATCACAAGCGTACAGTTTTAATGTTTTGCCTACCTGTTTTTATTTGAAAATCAACAACATAGATGAATGGCATTAGGTTGGGTGATTTTTTTCATAATAGGGCAGCCCTGCGCTGTTTTAAGCATGCACCTAAAATTATTCAAATAAAACTGTCAAATGCTCCGCAATTTTTTTAAAACAACCATCCGCACGCTGTTAAAAAACAAAACCTACAGCTTTTTAAATATTATGGGGCTGGCCATTGGTATTGCCTGTACCGGCCTTATATTTTTATGGGTGGAAGATGAAGTAACCTTTGATAACGTAAACCTGAAAAAAGACAGGATTTACATGGCGCTTAATAACTGGCCCTTCAGTGAGCATTTCAGCACATTTGAAAGTACGCCTATCCCTATGGGCCCTGCGATGATGGCTGAAATACCCGGAATTGCCAATGTAACACGCTATAGCGAAGGCTCAACATCGCTGTTATTCAAAATAGGTGAAAAATCAGTGTATGCCAGCGGCAGTTATGCGGACTCATCCATCTTCAGCATATTTACCCTGCCGTTTGTGCAGGGTAATGCACACGATGCATTTAAGCAACCGTACTCAATAGTGCTGACTGAAAAAACTGCAAAGAAATTTTTTGGTGCTACCAAAAATGTTGTTGGCAAAGCGCTGAAGGTTGACAATAAAGATAATTTTATTGTTACGGGTGTTGTAAAGGATTTGCCCGAAAACGCCACCCTGCAATTTGAATGGTTATCGTCGCTGGAAGATGCTCTTAAACAAGACCCCGGGGTAAGCCAATGGGACAACAATAACATAATAACTTTTGCAGAACTTAAAAAAAATGCCAACCTGGCAAATATTAATAAACAATTGCACGGCTTTATTAAAAAACGCGAACCCGGCACCATTGTAAGCACATTCCTGTTCCCCATGGCTGACTGGCACCTGCGCTTTGCCTTTGAAAACGGTAAACAAACAGGCGGCGGCCGCATACAATATGTACACATGTTTACAATTATTGCATGGATAATATTGTTTCTTGCCTGTATTAATTTTATGAACCTGGCTACAGCAAGAAGCGAGAAACGATCCAAAGAGGTAGGCGTACGCAAAGTGCTGGGCAGTGGCAAAAAAAGGCTTGTACTGCAATTTATTGGCGAGGCTATGTTTATGTCACTTCTCGCTGTAATTGCATCCACTCTTATTATGTCGCTTGCGCTTCCAGCATTCAATTTACTCACACAAAAAAATCTTTCACTCAATATAGGCAACCCGTTGCATCTTGCTGCTTTAGCTGTTATTACAGTTATATGCGGCCTGGTAGCCGGCAGCTACCCTTCCTTATACCTCTCATCATTCAATCCCGTTTTTGTATTAAAAGGCATGAAGCTGAAAAACGGCAGCGCGGGCCTTATACGCAGGGGGCTTGTGGTTACACAGTTTACCGTATCAATTGTTTTAATTATCAGCACAGTAATTATTTACCAGCAAATACAGCATGCAAAAAACCGCGAATTAGGGTATAACAAAAACAACCTGCTGGAAATTGGCCTTAAGGGAGACATGGGTAAAAACTTTACAGCGATAAAGCAGGATTTACTAAACTCAGGCGTGGCAGAAAACGCAGCCCTTGCCGACCATGAACTTGTTTACAGCGGCAACAACAGCATTGGTTATACATGGAAAGGCAAAAGCCCTACCTCAAAACCGCTTATCTCGCAGCGTCATATCAGCCCCGAAATGCTTTCAACAGCAGGAATAAAAATTGTACAGGGGCGTGACTTTAACCCCAACCCGGCTGCAGACAGCAACAGCATTATCATTACTGAGTCGCTGGCTAAAATGATGAATATACCAACAGTGCTTGGCCAAACCATACAAAGGGGCGATGATGTTTATAAAATTGCAGGTGTGGCAAAGGATATGATATATGGCGATATATACCGTACATCAGACCCCGTAATTTTCTTTTGCGAACAGCATAATGAGTACGAAAGCATGATGTATATAAGATTAAAAGCCACTGTACCAACCGAAGAGGCTGTAGCGAAAGTTGAGGCTGTAATTAAAAAAGATAACCCCGCATACCCTTTTGATTACAGGTTTACAGATGATGTTTTTAACCGCCTGTTTACCAGTGAGGCATTGGTAAGTAAACTGTCGCGTGTGTTTGCCGCCCTGGCAATTATTATATGCTGCCTTGGATTATTTGGCCTTGCCGCTTATACAGCCGAGCGCCGAACCAAAGAAATAGGCATACGCAAAGTGCTTGGCGCAAGTGTTACAGGGCTAGCAAGCATGCTTTCGCTTGAGTTTTTAAAACTGGTATTGCTGTCAGTGTGGCTGGCATTTCCTTTGGCGTGGTACGCTATGCATACATGGTTGCAAAATTATCCTTACCGTGTAAACATGCAGTGGTGGGTGTTTGCAGCAGCAGGCACAGCAGCCATGCTTATTGCAATAATAACCATTTCGTTCCAGGCAGTAAAAGCAGCGCTTATGAACCCGGTAAAAGCTATTAAAACAGAATAGCAACCGTACAAATGCAGAACACT
>DASZUX010000300.1:0-4943 GCA_035547455.1 Chitinophagaceae bacterium | reverse complement strand
TAAGCCGCTATTTTGTGTACAAGCAGGCCTTGTTGAAAGAGGCAGAGCGGTTGGTAGAGCGTGGGGTTATTTTAGCTAAAAGCGATATTTATTACTTAACCTTTGAAGAACTGCGTAAAGTGGTGCACACACAAACTGCAGATTACGGGCTGATTGACCGGCGGAAAGAAGAACACGCCTTATTTGAAAAGCTAAACCCGCCGCGGGTTATTACATCTGACGGGGAAATTGTTACAGGTGCATACAAACGGGAAAACCTGCCCGTTAATGCCCTTGTTGGGCTGCCTGTTTCTGCCGGTGTAGTGGAAGGGCGTGCGCGTGTAATACTGCGGATGGAAGATGCTGTACTGGAAGATGGCGATATATTAGTTACTGCTTTTACCGATCCCAGTTGGACGCCGCTTTTTGTTTTAATAAATGGCCTTGTTACCGAAGTGGGCGGATTGATGACCCACGGCGCTGTGATTGCGAGGGAGTACGGCCTGCCCGCTATTGTAGGAGTAGAAAATGCAACAAAACTAATAAAAGACGGGCAGCGGGTACGTTTACATGGAGCAGAAGGTTATATTGAGGTTTTATAACAGGAAAAAATAAGGTAAGAAAGCCGTCATAGTTAAAATGCAGTTACTAAAAGAGTTTTAGGGATTGCTAAACCTGCGATAGGGGATAGTTTGCCGGAACAGGAGTTTAAACAAAAAGAGTTGCAATGTCGCAACTCTTTTTCAGTCGCCCTCCCTGTACAAATATCGAACATGTTTATTACAGACCTAAAGAAAATAGCGGCGGTATTTTCTTTATAATTTGTTGATTATTAATATTTTATTTTTTTTGAAGCTGGCCCCTGATAACTGGAAAGGTTTTTTACGGCGGTCTTGCATTATTTAATAATTGTTATTATATTGTTAGCGTATAACAATTTTGTATATAGACATGAGGCAAGCTGAAATTTTAGTGGTTGGTGTTTACTGCGCTGGTTTACCTGTGGCTTATGACTTGGTTGTATCTGTGCAACTGTCGGCCCAGTCAGTGAAAAAATAAATTATTGATAATCGGCGATATTAATACAGTGGTTTTCGTGCTTGCAATAGCAGATAATGGCGCAAACCTACGCGTAAGTTGCAATTTTTTGATACTCTATGGAAATAGTAACGATTAAGACAGGTGACATTTTTAATTACGACTCATACACTGCACATGACGACAAAACTCATCATCACAAGTGTCGAGTATTGTTTGTTGGTTCTGAAAGCCTTTTTTATGACGCATGGTGGGAAGGTGTTAACAAATGGACTTTTGTTCCAGTAAGAAAGCGACTGGCTTACTATAGGTTTCCGCTGACAATTCTCAATAAACTAACTAATCTAACCTTCAAAGGTTTTGAACCCATTGATAAAAAAAGTGCAGATAAGTTATTTTTGAAATCACCAGAAGTATTATTGAGAACAACAAAAGAAATTATTTCAAAAAATGAAAGTGACGACACATTACTAGAAGTGAATTCAGATATGATTGCATTTATTCCAATTTGACCTAAAGGTGGTACATTAAAGCCAGTTCTATTAGACAGCACACAATTGACAAAGGCTTCGTTGACTAAAAAAGTACTGGAGCATCAAAACCTTAGCTTCATTCACACTGACAATATTATTTTACATAGAGTTGGTTTAGACGGTGGGGTTCCATCTTATTGTATAAAGACAGCATAAACTGCAGTTTAAATTGGTATTGCCAATAGTGTGGCGTTACTTTGGAGCAATAAGCAGTCATAATTCTGTTGTACTGCGGTTCGGGACGCGACGAATAATGCCAAGCAGCAGAATAAACAATGAGTTTTTGTATCTTTACTCAACAGCGGCACTGGGCTGACGGAACACTAAATGTCGGCACATCGCCAATGCTTTAACGTTGCCTGCTATACTTTTACCACTCTAATAATTTAACGGATAAGACATCTTGTAAAACCGATGGTAACAAAATTTATAAAACGATACAAACTACTATTTTGGCTTTTTGTTCTTTGCCTGTTGACGGCATTTCTTATTGCTGTTCCTCTTTCGACAATACTTGAAGTATTTAAATATGGCAGCGAGATTGGCAAAATTGTTTACGACATTTCCATTGGTTATATAGTCAGTTATATCTTCTTTTATTTGGTAGTTTTCATAAAAGAAGAGAAAGATAGAAACAATATCAACCACAGAGCATCTTTACAAGCAACATTTATTGTGCTTGACAGTTATTCACTTTTTGACATAGCTTTTCATGATGTGACACATTTAAAAAAGCAATTTCCTCCAACATTTGATGAAGTTCATGAAGCCTGTTTAAGTATTGACCCATTTGCTTCGTCTGGTATGAGTATTGCAAATCAGTACGGTACAAAACCTGCAACTTGGCAATATATTCTTCGCAGTCGTCGTGAAGAAAATTTAAACCATATCGAAAAGGTAATGGCGCTACTTCCTTTCATTGACAGTGAACTGGTTGGTATTCTAACTCGTATTGAAGATTGCATGTTGCATTACGAAGCGACAAATCGAGTGTTTCCACAACAAAAGGTGCCGCATTTCAAAGACGGCACGTTTATGGAAAAAGCACTCTTTGATTATTTTATACTCATTAACGAACTCGAAAAATATATAAGAAAAAACTTTCCGGAAATGACTGCTCATATTAATTTATTGAATGAAACAAATGCACGAAGTTTCCGACAATAGTACAGCAGGCAACAAGCGGTTTGGCAATATGACGGGGCAACGAAATATATTTCTCAGCTTTTTGTTCGCTAATCGGCTTCGGTTTCGGCACACGAATAACGCCGGGCAAGAGAATAAACAATGAGCTTTTGTTTTTAACCCGCAGCGGCCCCGGGCAGATAGGACATAAAATAGCTCACTGGATTCGAACTCATTTGTTATTGATTATCAACGCCTGCGCCAGCACCAAAAAAATATTAATAACCGCATTCGAACTTAAAAACCCACTGCAAGAGTGGGTTTTATCAAAATAAATCAGAAAATGTCGGGAGGACTGGATTCGAACCAGCGACCCCCTGGTCCCAAACCAGGTATTCTAACCGGGCTGAACTACCTCCCGTGCCCTTTTCCCGAATTTCGGGAGCGCAAAGGTAGGGGTTTGCAATGTATAACGCAAATAAAAGCAGTTGATATTATCCTTCTGGTTACCAAATATCTTCCTGTAATAAAAGTGCTGCATTGACTGGTTTGGTTTAACCGCCATAAATTGTAGGCCGGCTGTATTTTTCCCGCGATATTTCTTATGGATTGCGCTGTAAATGCAAAAACTTAACATACAATAGCGTTTTTATCCATTATTTTTATGTTATTAAATTGTAAACAGGCCTGTATGAACAAAAAAGAGCTCCGTTCGCAGATAGAACAAAAAATTGAAACTGCTTTGGCTGAATTTGCAAAAGGTATTAGCGAGAAGAAATTTAAAAAGCATATTAAAAAGGCGGCAAAAATAGTTAGCGATGGCTTGGCAATGCCAGCGGCAAGCAAAAAAGCGGTAAAGCCGGCTACCCAAAATAAGGTTAAATCGTCTGCAAAAAAAGGTGCGGTAAAAAGCCCTGGAAAACCCCCTGCCACGAGTAAGCCCAAAAAATAATAGCCTGTCTTTAAATGCTGATAACACAGGCCGCAGCAATAAGCCGGGCCTGTGCCATAAACTGCAATACTTTTACCTGTTTGAGTGCAAAGCTACTGTGTTGCCTTCGGTATCAGAAAAGAAAGCCATATAACCGATTTCGTCGGTTATTTTTGTTTTGGCCATAAGCACTTTACCACCCGCTCCTTCAATCTTTGCTGCCACATGCTGCAGGTCGGGGTTGCCGTTAAGGTATATTTTTGCCCCGTCAGCGCCGGGTTTGTGCATTGGGCCTTCAACTAGCCCGCCGGATACTTTGCCGGTCATGCCGGCGGGAAAAAAGGCCATCTTCATGCCCATCATTTCTTCTTCGGGCATTGATATGCCGAAAATGGTTTCGTAAAATTTTTTAGCGCGGCTGATGTCTGAAACTGAAATTTCAAACCAGTTAAGCGCGTTTTCCTGTGCTGTCATTTTGTTTTTTTTGCAGGTGAAAAAATTGGTATGCAATAGCTACGAATGACGGTTGCAGAAAAAGACGCTTTTTTGAATTTTATTTTAAAAAAACTGTCCAAATCATCTTTACGCCACCGGGAAAGGGTGTTGGTTGCAGCAGTATTCAACCCGCCATTTCAGTCATCTTAAAATAAGTAACATGCTGTTTATCAAATTGTTGACTTGCCGATGATCATGAAAAAGCAACGAAAACGCATGGAAAAGGAGTGGAAAAAGAGTGGAATTTCCTGGCGGTAACAGCAGGAAAAAGCAATGAAAAAACGTTGTTGAGCCCTGGCTACCGTGCTAATCAAACCCTGGTTATCAATATGTCAATGAACTAAGGATAAATATAAAAATGGGTGGGGTGTCTCACTTTTTAAGCAAGTATTTTATTCTTTTTTTCAAGATGAAACCTGGGTAAGCATCCTTCCCGGCGTTTTTCAAAGCTGGCGGGTTAGTTTTACCCCCCGGCAGGCAGCAAGACTGGCGCAACTGAAGGCCAAAAAGGCTGCTATATGTGTTTCCCGGATGTATTAAAAAATGTTGAGACTTTCTGTTTAGCTTTTATGAGCCGCAAGCCCATTTGGTGGGTAGAATAATAGATAATGAATTGCCGAGTGTACCCTGGGAACGCCTGGTGTTTACTTAAATGCAATCAGGGATATTTTAATGCTTTACCTAATGCGTTATTGTAGATGTGTAAGCGTACCT
Organism: Chitinophagaceae bacterium; assembly: GCA_035547455.1. Taxonomy (GTDB): domain Bacteria; phylum Bacteroidota; class Bacteroidia; order Chitinophagales; family Chitinophagaceae; genus JABDFW01. The sequence goes on along the minus strand of DASZUX010000300.1, from coordinate 128 downwards.
ATTTTTCGGCCAGTTAGTGATTAGAGTTTTCTAAGTTAATCATCATTTGTTTTTCAAATATTTTATCCACTAAACGGCTCTCTTCAAATTTAATTTCGTTCGCCGTTTGTGGATAAAGCTTCAGTTTT
>DASZUX010000299.1:0-14414 GCA_035547455.1 Chitinophagaceae bacterium | reverse complement strand
CCAACAGCTTTTTGGAGGGAAAAGAGTTTGCCCAGGAAATTGGCTTTCCGCTGGTTATACGCCCCAGTTTTACGCTGGGTGGCACAGGCGGCGGCTTTGTACACGATAAAAGCGAACTTGACGAGGCTTTAAAACGCGGCCTGCAGGCCAGCCCCATACACGAGGTGCTGGTAGAAAGAGCAGTGCTGGGCTGGAAGGAGTTTGAGCTTGAGTTGCTGCGCGACGCCAATGATAACGTGGTGATTATTTGTACCGTGGAGAATGTTGACCCGATGGGCGTACATACCGGCGACAGTATAACCGTGGCCCCGGCCATGACGCTGAGCGATGTAAGCTTCCAGGACATGCGCAACAAAGCCATAAAAATGATGCGCAGCTTAGGCAATTTTGCAGGCGGCTGTAATGTGCAGTTTGCGCAAAACCCCGAAACGGAAGAGATAATAGCGGTGGAAATTAACCCCCGCGTAAGCCGCTCATCTGCGCTGGCCAGCAAGGCTACCGGTTACCCCATTGCCAAAATTGCCGCAAAACTGGCCATTGGTTACACGCTGGATGAACTTAAAAACCAGATAACCCAAACCACCTCGGCTTATTTTGAACCAGCCCTTGATTATGTAATTATAAAAGTGCCGCGCTGGAACTTTGACAAGTTTAAGGGCGCTAACGACACCCTTGGCCTGCAGATGAAAAGCGTGGGTGAAGTGATGGCCATAGGCAGGAATTTTACAGAGGCAATACAGAAAGCCTGCCAGAGCCTTGAAAACGAGGCGGTAGGCCTGGGCTACTATGGCAAAAGCCTTATGCACAGCGAACAACTGATTGAATATATTAAAACACCAAAGTGGGACAGGATTTTTCGCATAAAAGATGCGCTGATGCAGGGTGTTACGGTAAAAACCATTGTACAGGCCACGCGCATTGACCGCTGGTTTATTTACCAGATACAGGAGATATGCAATATTGAAAAGAAGCTTGCCCAATATACACTTGATACGCTGCCCCTTGATTTGCTTAAGGAAGCTAAAAAGAATGGCTTTAGCGATGAGCAGATAGCCCGCATACTGCAAAATACCTGCACGGATGAAGACGTGTATGAAAAACGCAAGGCGGCCGGTATTACCCGCGTATATAAAATGGTAGATACCTGCAGCGCCGAATTTGAAGCCAGGACGCCATATTTCTACAGCTCTTTTGAGGGATAGTAAGCGCGTTTAGTGGGTCATTCGTCAGCACGTAATTGGCAGGCAGGCAAAAAGCTGCGCCCTGTAAGTTTTGTGCTGCAACTGAAAAGGAATTTTGACGGAGGGCCATTGGTTATTTTTAGAAGCCGTACAGGGGCCTGGATGCAATAACGGCTGGTATTTATAAAAATATCGGTTTTTATGCGTAAAGTGTGCATGGCGTACAGGCAGCGGCCTGCTTTTACCACACTTAACCCTAACAGCATTAATCATGCAAAAGCTAACCCTAACAAGGTATTCAACCGCGCTTTATGCTACCTGGTATTTTGTGGAAGAACTGGGTTTATGGTAAAACGGGATATCCTGCAAACGCAGGCAGTAAATAAACTGGGGCAATAAGAGGTTAGTATATTCGCATGCTTTAGCAGTAAATGACCCACAAAACAAAAGGCATAATACTACGCACCATTGCTTATGGTGAAACAAGCGTAATTACTACTGCTTATACCGAATTATTTGGCATACAGAGTTATATTGTTAAAGGCATACGCAAAGGCAGCAAAACAAGCCAGGGTAAAAGCAGCTATTTTCAACCGGGCGCCATGCTTGAGATGGAAGTTTACCACAACCAGCTTAAAAACCTGCAGTTTGTAAAAGAGTTCCAGTGGAGCTATATATATGAGCATGTTTTTTTTAACGTGGTAAAAAACGCATCGGCGCTGTATATGGTTGAACTGCTGCAGCGCAGCCTTAAGCAACCCGAAGCCAACCCGGAGCTTTTTTACCTGGTGGAAGACAGCCTTAAGCAACTGGACCGCGGCAATGATACACTTACGGCTAACCTGCCGCTGTATTTTACCCTGCACCTGGCCGGGGAACTTGGGTTGCGCCTGCAAGGGGAATATGCTCCACAAACGCCGGTACTTGATTTAGAAGAAGGTGTTTTTGTAAAAGAAGCGCCCGCCCACCTGCACTACCTGGCAAACGAGCAGGCACAACAAACATCGGCTATTAACAATATTATGTTTTATAACGACCTGGAAAACATTACCCTGAACCGAAATACCCGGCGGGGCCTTTTACAGGCTTACCAGCAATTTTTTGCGCTGCACATACACGATTTTGGCGAGTTGCGGAGCTTACAAATACTACAGGAGGTGTTATAACCACCGTTATTTACCGGCGTTTATAAAGTGGCACGTTTTATGGATAATTGCGTAAGATGGTATTTGTGCCGGGGGGATTAATCCCCTGCTTTGGTGTGATTTTTCACAGGTAACGGTTATTAAACGCATGTGTACTTTTACAGTCTCAAACTTAAAGTGTGCAGCAAGAACCTGGAGTGTGTTCAAAAACCGGGAAAATAGTTGGGGCAAATATTTCCCTTTGCGGGAAGTTCTTTCGGGTACATTCTTAACGCATGAAAACCGGATATTAAATTTTAGCTACTGCATTGAAATGTTGCAAGTAAGTGTTAAATTTATGCTACCGGGCGTTATTTATAACCGTATCTGTTGTCAAGACAAATTGATACCCAGAAAATATAAATCGCCATAATATGGAACACCAATCTACCCAAACAGATAACCTGCTAACCAGGATTAAAGAAATTGGCCAGGGCACCTTTTTCTGCTACAACGAATCGTCTAAAAAAATCCCCGTGGCGGTTTTACGCCGGCTTGATTTTGAAAATGACACTACCATAAAATTTAATTGCAGCTACCTGCCGCTAACCGAACATAGCTGGAGTGTTTTTGGCGGTGAGATTTACTGCTACAAAAAGGGTACTCCTTACAGCTTTGTACTTCATGGTGTGGCAGTGAGCAACATAGTTGAGCGCAGTATTACATTTACCATTAAATATATTGAAAGCTTTGGCGATGTAGCAGGTGAGGAAGAAAATCATTCAATGTTGTCGCTGCTGGTAAAACCTTACCGGTATTTTTTTCAAAAAGGGGCGGCCTTTATAGGTTCATTTAAAAAGAAAGATGGTGCTATGCCGGTTAACAATGCCGCCGCATAAAGCATTATTTTATAAATAGTTTAAGGCTGTCTTTTAGCCTTAAAAAAGTTCTTTACAAGTTGGGTACATTCAGTTTGCAAAATGCCTTGCACCAATTCGGTTTTAGGATGAAAAGGCCAGTTGCTGCCCGTAATATGTTTATAACCGTTTTTATCATCGGGGGCGCCGTACACAATACGTTTAAGTTTGCTCCAGTACATAGCGCCGCTGCACATAAGGCAGGGCTCTACGGTAACATACAGGGTGGCATCGGGCAGGTACTTTGCGCCAAGATAGTTAAAAGCAGCGGTAAGCGCAATCATTTCGGCATGGGCAGTGGCATCGCCTAACCGTTCAACCTGGTTGTGGCCCCGTGCAATAATTTTATTTTGCACTACTACAACCGCGCCTATGGGCACTTCGTCTTCGTCGCAGGCAATTTGAGCTTCCCGCAGGGCAAACTGCATAAAGTATTCATCGCTGCCGGGCAAATACATTGGTGTTGTTTGCGCAAACTTAATTAATTGCAATAGTTTGTTGGTATTAACAAAAAAATTTTGTAATTTTAGAACAGTTGAATGATTGTTGCCGGGTACTGCAATTTTTGGCACTGAGATTGCAATAACGCTCGTATAACACAAACGCAGCATTTTTGGGGTTCACCGTTAAAATTGTGTGATTTGTAGATTTTGTGATAAAAGGCCGCGTTTTAATATAGTAACTTTACATTGTAAAAATGATAAAGTAATAACAAAGAAAATAAATTTACTTAAGATACAATTTTTCTCATAAGCAGTTAGTTTTGGTTGCGGCCCCGATGTCTATCGGGGCTTACTTTTTCAAGGCATTCCAATTGGCTGCCATGCCGTATCTTGTAGCTGCTTAAGCCATGTTAGTATGACAGCATCTTTCCTGCAGTTACAAATAAGCCTTATTGCCGGGGTAGCCCTTATAATAGTGCTTACCGCAAAGTTTAAAGTGCATGCCTTTTTCGCGTTGCTGCTGGCCTGTTTTGTAACCGGCATGGGCGTGCAAATGCCGCCCGCTGATATTATTGCTACTGTAAAAGACGGCTTTGGCAGTATAATGAAATCGCTTGGGCTTATTATTGTGCTGGGCACTACATTGGGCGTATTGCTGCACCATACAGGCAGCACAAAAGTAATGGCTGAATACCTGCTGCGTAAAACGGGCAGGCATAATGCCCCGCTGGCTATGAGCATTACAGGCTTTATAGTAGGGCTGCCCATTTTTTGCGACTCGGGCTATATTGTGCTCAGCGGGCTTAACCGCAGTATGGCAAAGCGTACGGGCATTGCAGCAGCGGTAATGAGTGTAACGCTTGCCACGGGTTTATATTCAGTGCACTGCCTTATACCGCCGCATCCCGGCGCGGCCGCCGCCGCAACAGCTATAAGTGTTGAGTATGGCCGTCTTATTGTATATGGTATTATAATAGCTATACCCGCCATGCTGGCCGGTTTTGCATGGGCGCGTTTTGCGGGCCGCAAAGAACGCAAAGCTGAAGAAGAAGAGGATTACGAAGAAGAGCCTGTCAAACATCCGCCTGCGGTATTAATGGCCTTTCTGCCGGTTATTATACCGATACTGCTTATTGCCATAAAGTCATTTCTTACCATAGATGCCAAAGTGCCCACAGGGTGGCTGGCTGTTTTTTCAACCCTTGGCGACCCTGTTATGGCGTTGCTGGCCGGCGTATTGCTGGCGCTTGCAGCCGGTAAGGGGTGGACGAAAAATTCACTCGGCCATCTTCTGCAGGAGGGTGCTGAAAAGGCAGGCAGCATACTGGTTATCATCGGGGCGGGCGGCGCTTTCGGAGCAGTGCTTGCCGCTACCAATATAGGGCAGCATTTCAGCAGCGCTGTGTCATTGCGCAGCCTGGGTATATTATTCCCCTTCCTGTTAACGGTTGTGCTAAAAACGGCCCAGGGCTCATCTACAGTGGCCATTATTACTGCTGCATCAGTTATTCAGCCTTTACTGGCATCGCTGGGTTTACAAACCGATGATGGCAGGCTGCTGTGTGTGTTATCAATGGGTGCAGGTTCCATGATGATATCCCATGCCAACGACGCCTACTTTTGGGTGATAACACGGTTTTCAGGACTTGAAACAAAAACTATGTTCAGGGTGTATTCCGTTGCTACATTGCTGATGGGGCTTACGGCGTTTGCCGCGGTGTATATACTCTCGTTAGTACTGCATTAGCGTAATAAGCTTATATTTACTTCTTCATCATAAGCCTTATAAATGTCATGAGAAGATCCCTTTACTGTCTTATTGTTACCGTCTTTACCGCTATTACAGGCATTGCGCAGCCATACCAAAAAATTCATGATGATGCCATACTTGTGGATTCGCATAATGACATCATTACCACCTGCCTTACCAAAGGGTATAGTTTCGACCAGGACCTTGCGGGTAAAACCTACAGCGATCTTGCCCGAATGAAAAAGGGAGGTATTGACGTGCAGGTTTTTTCAATATGGTGCGATGGTTTGCAGCAAAACCCATATCTGTATGCCAACAGGCAGATAGATACGCTATATGCGTGGATAGCACGCAACCCGGGTAAAATGATGCTGGTTAAAACACCGGCAGACCTTGCAAAGGCTGTAAAAGAGCACAAGCTGGCAAGCATGATAGGCGTAGAAGGCGGCCACATGATTGAAGATAAAATGGCTAACCTTGATGCACTGTTTGCACGCGGGGCAAGATATATGACGCTTACGTGGAACAATTCAACCTCGTGGGCAACGTCTGCCATGGCTGAAACACATGATACTATGCTGCATGGCCAGGCAAAGGGCCTGGACGAATTTGGAAAGCGAATAGTAAAACGCATGAACGAATTGGGAATGATGGTTGACCTTTCCCATGTGGGCGAGCAAACATTTTGGGATGCCATTAACACCACTGCCAAGCCGGTAATTGTGTCGCATAGCTGCGTGTACAGCCTGTGTCCTGTGTTTCGTAACATGAAAGATGACCAGATAAAAGCAGTGGGTAAAAATGGCGGCGTGATACAGCTTAACTTTTACTCAGGCTTCGTGGACAGTAATTTTGAGAAGCATAAAAACATATTCAACGAGCGGCATAAAGCCGAGAGAGATTCGTTGCTGGCAAAAAATGCGGACCCTTACTTTGCAGATGATTACCTGTATGCAAAATATAAGGAAGAAGTTCAGGAAATGCGGCCACCTTTAAGCATGCTGCTTGACCACCTTGATTATATAGTTAAACTTATTGGCGTTGATCATGTAGGCATGGGCTCTGATTTTGACGGGAGTGAATCAACACCGCAGGAACTTGACGGCGTTGAAGATTACCCCAAAATAACCAAAGCGCTGCTACAGCGCGGGTATAGCAAAACTGATATTGAAAAGATACTGGGTGGTAACTTTATAAGGGTATTTAAAGCCAATATGCCGGGCCGGTAAAGCCTTGACAATATGCAGGCACAATACACCATTGATGAACATAATTTTGAGCGGCAATACTTGCTGGCAAAAATGCTTGCACCACTGTCGTTGCAGGCGCTGCAAAAAGTACCACTTACGCAAGGGGCTGCCATACTTGATGTTGCCTGTGGCATAGGCGAAACAAGCCGCTTGCTGCATAAGCATTTTGAAAATGTATCTGTTACCGGGGCTGACCTTGATAACAGCCTGGTGCAAGCAGCCAGGGCGCAAACGCCCCCCGGCCTGGCTGTTAACTTTGTCGCTGCCGATGCCTCTTACCTGCCGTTTAATGATAACAGTTTTGATATGGTGTTCAGCCGGTACCTGCTGATGCATGTACCCGAGGCAGCCGTAATACTGAGGGAAATGAAAAGAGTGTGCAAACCAGGCGGAATTGTATTTGCCCAGGAGCCTGATATAAGCAGCAGCACCTGCTATCCGCATAGCTGGGCGTACGATAAAATAGTAGAATACTTTAATGCACTTTTTGTTGATGGGTTGGTAGGCAGAAAACTCCCGGCATTATTCAGTAACGCAGAACTACGCAACATTAACCATAGCACGGGGGTTGCTTTTGAAGTAGCTGATAACAGCCTGCGGCGCATGTACACTTTAACGGGAGAAGCGCTTGAAGATGCACTGCTATCAAAACGCATAGCTACCAGGCAGGAATATACTGCATGGGTAAATGAATTAAAGCGTGTGGAACACGACACCGGCACGGTTCACTTAACACACCCTGTTGTTGCTGTATGGGGTGTAAAATAATAAAGGCTGCCCTGCGGTATGCTATTTATAGCCTGCTGAAACCACCGTAATACGCAGCACCTAGCAAAGCGGTTTTATCGTTCATAATTACCTGGATAGGGATAATTTCCATTAGGCTTTGCTGGCGGTCGCAGGTTAAAAATGTTTGTGCAAAAGTGTCTTGTTGCAGCAGCTTTACAATTTTGGGCGGTATACCGCCGCCTAAAAAAATGCCGCCTGTAGCTTTTAGTTTCAATGCCAGTATGGTGCAAATTCTTGCCAGGTGCTCAACAAACAGCTTCATTGTTTCAACGCAAATGCTGCACCTATTTTGCAATGCAGCTTCACTAATTGCGGCTGAGGCATCTTCGGCATGCATTTCTTCTTTTAACCATTCAGGCTCTTCCATTTTCTTAACATCCCGCAAAAAATTGTACACTGCGTGTATTCCCGGGCCTGACACCACATGTTCCCAGCTTACTATTTCGTGTATTTTTTTTAGATAAATATGCAATTCCGCATCTAAGCTTGTACGCGGCGCAAAATCACAATGGCCGCCTTCGGTGGCAAAGGGGCGGTAAAAATTACCATCCCAGTATAGCCCTGCTTCTCCAAGCCCGGTGCCCGGCGCTACAATGGCTGCGTTGCCCGGTACCTGTGCGCCTTTATGCAGTGTTATCATGTCTTTATCCTGCAATAATGCAAGCCCATAAGCATTTGCTTCCAGGTCATTAATCAGCATAATATCTTCTACCCCGGTAGCCTCTGCAATTTCTTTTTTGCTAATACCCCATGGCAGGTTAACAAGCTCTGCTGCATCGTTAACAATGGCGCCCGCTACACCCGCACAAATGCTGCCCGGTTTTTTAATACCTGTTTCCCCGAAAAACTTATGCAATATGGCAGAAAAAGAAGTAAAGGATGCACTGTGGTATTGCCTCGCCTGTGTAGCCTGCGGCTTGCCATCTGCAAACATGTAAAGGGCCAGGTTAACTTTTGTGCCACCCACATCCGCAGCTAAAACTGCTTGCCCTTTGGTTGACTGTTGCACCCGGTCAGAGAAAATAATAGGTATCACGCAACTTATTTTTGTCAAACTTAGGGCTTTTGGCTAACCCGCAACAATAGTTTTTAGGTAAGTGGCTGCGTAAAGCATATTAAATGGGCTGATTGTGTTACCCCATTAAAAGCTGCTATTATTTTATACTTAACGCAGCCTGTTGCATGTTAAGCCTGCTGCCGGCTATGCCCCTTCAATCAACCCGATAGCATTACCAAACGGGTCAATAACAACAGCTACCTCAATAGGGCCGCCTACATTTTGCACATCGCTTTGAATAGCGGCGCCGGCTTCAACCAGTTTGTTAACAACACCTCTTATATCATCCACGGCCCAATAGGCAACTGAATGATTATTACCCGGTGAAGTGTGCTTTTTATCCGGGTCAAGTCCAAGCTCATACCCGTTAATATCAAAACCGGCGTAAAAAGGTTCATCAAAATAGGGTGGTACGCCTGTAATTTGCGTGTACCATTGTTTGGCCTTTTCAATGTCATTTACATGGTAAATAACCGTGCGCAATTGTTTAAACATGGCAAATAGTTTTACAGGCAATATAGTAAAAAGTTTTGAACAAAGCTAAAAAATTTAGCTTTTTGCTAAAATATTTTTTCTTTGGTAAAACGCAGCGCTGGTAATAATTATAAGATTATTGATTATTGCAGTTTATTTTAAAATACTGCTCCTTAAAACAACAAAAGCCGCCCATTCCGGGCGGCTCAAATATAAATATGGTGCAAATTATTGTTCGCTGCTGGGTTTTACAAGGCCTAATTTAGCTTCAAGGCTAAGGGTGGCATGCGGTACGGCGCGCAGGCGGGCTTTATCTATAAGCCTGCCGGTTACGCGGCAAATACCGTAAGTTTTATTCTCAATGCGTATCAGGGCTTTTTCCAGGTGGTCAATATAAGTAATTTGCCTGCTGGCCATTTGGCTCAGTTGCTCACGTTCCATGCTCATGCTTCCGTCTTCCATGGTCATATAGCGGTTTTCACTCTCGTCGCCGCCCATTTCATCGGTACGGGTTATCAGGCCCTGCAGGTAATTTAATTCTTTTTTTGCTGCTTCAAGTTTCTTTGTAATAAGCTCTCTAAATTCGGCCAGGTCGGCATCACTGTATCTAATCAAGGGGTCGTTATTTTTTAATGAAGTTTGTCTTTGCTCCAATGGTTTATAATCAGGCGTATACGGTACACTTGTTTTTACGGTGGTTTTTGGCACCTTAACCTCTTTAAAAACCTCGGCTTTGGGCTCCGGTTTCTTAACCGGTTCCGGCTGTGGCTTAGGCGCCTTTACCGCTGCTGGCTGTTTTGGTGCCGGTGCGGGCGTTGCGGCGGGTGCGGTTTTTTTATCAGCAACTTTGGCGGGCTGCTTGGCCGCGGGTTTTTCAGGGGCCTTTTTTACGGGCGCCGTTTTTTTAGCAACAGGCTTGGCTGCCGCTTTTTTAGCCGGTGCAGGCGCCGCCTTTTTAGGGGCAGGTTTTGCAGCAGCTTTTTTAGCCGGTGCGGTTTTTTTAGCCGCGGGTTTTGCAGCGGGCTTGGCTGCTTTTTTCGGCGCAGGTTTTTTTGTGGCCATACAGCATCATCCTTTTTTATTTACGCTCACTTTTAACAGAGTGCCATTTACTTCAATTTCAGTGCCATCCTGCATTTCAGGCACCCAGTTAAGGCTATCTGCCAAAATTTCCGCGCAAATATAGTTTTTAAATTGAATTAAGGAATTTTTGGCGGGGCTATTATCCAGTACATCTACGAATATACGGTCTGTTAATTCAAAACCGCTTTCTTTTCTTATATTTTGTATTCGGTTTACAAATTCCCGGGCATCACCTTCCTGTTTAAGGGTTTCGGTAATGGTAATATCTAATGCCACGGTAAGGCTGCCCTTGCTGGCAACGCTCCAGCCGGGTATATCCTCCGCAAGTATTTCAACATCAGGTAATTGCAATGTTACTGTACTGCCCTCTACCGTTAAAATAAGGCTGCCTTCTTTTTCAAGTTCTGCTACCTGGTGCTGGCTTAAATTGCTAATGGCAGCAGCCGCGGCTTTCATTTTGGCGCCCAGCTTTGCGCCCAGCACTTTAAAGTTTGGCTTTATTTTTTTCTTTATAATGCCTTCTGTTTCAGTAATATATTCCAGTTCCTTTATGTTCACCTCTGCCTTTATTAAGTCCTCCACTTTTTCCAGTTGTTCTTTCATTTGCGGGTTAAGCACCGGGATAAGCACTTTTTGCAGGGGTTGCCTTACTTTAATATTCACCTTTTTACGCAGCGACAATACAAGGCTGGACACATCCTGTGCCAACTGCATCCTTTCTTCCAGCAAGGTATCAATTACAGCCTCGTTGGCTACAGGGTACCTGGTGTGATGCACCGATTCAGCACTTAATTTGCCCGTAACCGCCTCCAGGTTGCAGAATACCGCATCGCTGAAGAAAGGGGATATAGGTGCAATAAGCCTTACCAGCGTTTCAAGGCACTCATACAGCGTTTGGTAAGCACATATTTTATCGTGCTCATACTCACCCTTCCAGAAACGGCGGCGGCACAGGCGCACGTACCAGTTGCTAAGGTGTTCATCCACAAACTCTTCCATCAAACGGCCGGCTGCAGTAGGCTCATAGTCATCCATTGCAGCGGTAGCCTTTTTAATTAAGGTATTGAGGGAGGAGAGTATCCAGCGGTCTATTTCAGGCCTTTCCGTCAGTGGAATATATGCTTCTTTAAAGCTGAAGCCATCCACATTGGCGTACAGGGCAAAAAACTGGTACGTATTATATAATGTACCAAAAAACTTGCGCTGTACTTCTTTTATGCCGTCAATATCAAATTTCAGGTTATCCCAGGGGGATGCGTTGGTTATAAGGTACCAGCGGGTAGCATCTGCCCCAAAGTTGGCAATGGTTTCAAACGGGTTTACCACGTTGCCCAGGCGTTTGCTCATCTTGTTGCCGTTTTTATCCAGCACCAGCCCGTTGGAAACACAGGTTTTGTAGGCAAGACCGGGATATTTTTCGTCACTTACCTCAAACCCATTTTTTTGTAATTCTTCATGCACGCTTTCTTTTATCAGGGCGGCAATGGCATGCAGGGTATAAAACCAGCCGCGCGTTTGGTCAACCCCTTCGGCTATAAAGCTGGCCGGGTAGTTTTGCGCAAAGGTTTCCATATTCTCAAACGGGAAATGCCATTGTGCATACGGCATCGCACCACTGTCAAACCAAACGTCTATCAGGTCGGGAACACGTTTCATCGGTTTGCCCGAGGGTGATACCAGTGTTATATTGTCAACATACGGTTTATGCAGGTCGGTCACCAGTCGGTCTATGCCCTCATCTTCACTTATCCCGGCAACAGGTAACTGGCAGCCTGCCGCTATAGATTTTTTTAATTCTGCTTTTAATTCCGCCACACTGCCTATGCATATTTCTTCTTCACCATCTTCTGTTCTCCACACCGGCAGCGGCGTGCCCCAAAAACGGCTGCGGCTAAGGTTCCAGTCCACCATATTCTCCAGCCAGTTGCCAAAGCGGCCTTCGCCGGTACTTTTAGGTTTCCAGTTAATGGTTTTGTTCAGCTCTACCATCCTGTCTTTAAAGGCAGTGGTTTTTATAAACCAGGCATCCAGCGGGTAATACAATACGGGTTTATCGGTACGCCAGCAATGCGGGTAGCTATGCTCGTATTTTTCCACCTTAAAGGCACGGTTTTCTTTTTTAAGCTTTACGCTTATATCCACGTTAACATCCTGGTAATTAGGCTCGTTCTTATAATCTTTTACATACCGGTTGCTAAATTCGCCCAGGCCATCCACAAACTTGCCCTGTTTGTCCACCATGGTCAATATGCCAATGCCGTATTTCTGGCCTACCCGGTAGTCATCCGCGCCAAAAGCGGGGGCGGTATGTACTATGCCCGTACCGTCTTCCGTGGTAACAAAATCTCCCAGCAGCACGCGGAAGGAGTTTGGGTTATCCATTTTATTGGCCTCGTAGGGCAGTAGCTGCTCATATTCTATACCTTCAAGGTCTTCCCCTTTAAATTCAGCAATAACGCTCCACGGTAATACTTTGCCTTTTTCAAATACCTCAAAATCTATATCTTCTTCATCAGCCTTAAAATACTTGGTGAGCAGCGCTTTTGCAAGAATGACATTTACGGGAAGATGGGTATAAGGGTTAAATGTTTTTACCAGTACATAGTCAATCTTTGGCCCAACTGTCAAACCCAGGTTGCTGGGTAGCGTCCACGGGGTAGTCGTCCAGGCCATAAAAAATACAGCCCCCTCATCTCCTTCTGTAGGGGAAGAAGCTAATCTCGCCTTTCCGCCTAAATCGAGCAGTTTATCTGCAAAGATGTTTACCACACCTCCTCCACTGGAGGAGGACGGGAGGAGGCGGAACATTGCCACCACGCTTGTATCCTTCACGTCCTTGTAGCAGCCGGGCTGGTTAAGCTCATGGCTGCTGAGGCCGGTACCGGCCGCAGGCGAATATGGCTGTATGCTTACGCTTTCGTATAATAATCCCTTCTTATACAGCTCTTTAAGCAGCCACCAAAGGCTTTCAATATAATCATTGGTAAAGGTAATATAGGGGTTATCCAGGTCAACCCAGTAGCCCATTTTGGTGGTTAGCTCATCCCATTTGTCCTTATAGCGCAAAACCGCTTCGCGGCATTTTTGATTATATTCTTCAACAGTAATCTTTTTGCCTATGTCTTCTTTGGTTATACCCAGCTCTTTTTCAACGCCTAATTCTACCGGCAGGCCGTGGGTATCCCACCCGCCTTTGCGTTTTACCTGGTAGCCCTGCATGGTTTTGTAGCGGCATACCAGGTCTTTAAGCGTACGGCTTATAACGTGGTGAATGCCGGGCATACCGTTGGCGCTGGGCGGCCCTTCGTAAAAAACAAATGGTTCGGCCCCTTCGCGCAGTGCAACACTTTTTTCAAAAGCCCTGCTGCTCTTCCATTTGCTTAGTATTTCCTGCTCTATGGCGGGAAGGTGTAACCCGGAAAATTCTTTGTAGGTGGCGCTCATAACGGTAAAGCCTTTCTTTCGCTAAATTTAGGGCTGCAAAGGTACGGAATATAAGGATGTGAATTGCTGCCTTTGCAAGTGAAATAGCCTACAGCAATATATGCAGAAACTCATAATACTCGCTTTATTGTTTTTAATGCCGGCCTGTTTACCGGCTCAAAACATTACTTACCGTTTTGGCTATGGCAAAGGGGCAATCACCTGGGCCGGTATCGAAAAAAAAGTTCCCCGTGCAGTTGTAACAAAATGTATAAACAGCCTGCCCGGAGAGTTTGGGGCATACCGGAAAAAAGAAGAGTATTCACCCACCTTAAATGACCTGTATGGAAAGTTGCATTTTATGGATTTAAACGGGGATGGCAATAACGATGTAATTTTTGAGGGGCAAAGCGGGGGTGAACCGCAAGAAGTTGAAATATACATGTTTACAAACGGCAGGTATGTAAAAGTGCTGGAGGAATATGAAGGGGTATTGCTGATGACCTTTAAAAACAACAGGCTGGTTAAAATAGTTGTAAGCAACTGGGGCTGTTGCGATGATTATATAAATTTTGATAAAACATTTGATGTGAGTATTAATAAAGAAGGCGCCTTGCATTTTACCCTGGTTTTGCAAACCGCTTCCGCCTTCCAGGGTACGCTACCCGACAGCCTTTTTGAAACACCTGTTGCATTTGAAGTGTTGAATGATGCCTGTAAGCTGCGTTCAAGGCCGGTTTTGGACGATACTTCGTACGAACCATGGAACGAGGCAGATTCAGTAAGGGGTACGGGGAATACACTTGCCAGGCTTCCACAGGGTGCCAGGGGCCTGGCGTTGGGTAAGCACACAGATGATACAGGCAGGGAATGGTGGTATGCTGAATTTGACGAAAATATTGACTTAATAAAAAGTGCCTTTT
>DASZUX010000298.1:0-6707 GCA_035547455.1 Chitinophagaceae bacterium | reverse complement strand
AAGTGTTACGGCAAACCGGGGCCGTTATTGAAAAACCGGATGTTTATAAGTATTTATCAGCCTACGAAAACCTGCGGCTGTTTGCAGCGTTAAGCGGCATAAAGCCGCCAGGCAGGCAATTGCTGCAGCAACTGGCCATGGTTGGGCTTGCAGGCCGTGAATACGACAAGGTGAAAACATTTAGCCAGGGTATGAAACAACGCCTTGGCATAGCTATTGCCCTTATACATAACCCGCGGTTAATAATTTTAGACGAGCCTACCAACGGGCTTGATCCGCAGGGCATTGCTGATATACGCAACCTTATACTGCGCCTTAGCAGGGAAATGAAAAAGACGGTATTGGTATCGTCGCACCTGCTTAACGAAATTGAGCAGGTAGCAACACGCGTACTGATTATTGATAAGGGGAAAAAAGTAATTGAAGGCAGCGCGGCAGAATTGTTTGACCCATCGCAAACCATTGTTGAAGTTGACACTACCAATAACGAAGCGGCAGTTATTTTGCTGCAGCAAAGTGCGTGGGCAAGGGCGCTGCAGCCACGGCGAGGGCATACCATACTGCTTAAACTTAACCGCAGCGAGATACCCGGCCTGCATGAATGGTTTGTGCAGCAGGGCACAGGTATTATAAGCGTGCAGCCGAGGCACTCCCTTGAAGATTTATTTTTACAGGTAACATCCGGCAAACAACATGTGGAAACTTTTACAAATTGAGCTATATAAAATATTCAGGCGCCCACGCACCTATATTGCCTTTGGCACCATTGCCTCCCTGTCAGTAATACTGCAAATAGGCTTAAAGCTGGACGGTAAGGAATACCTTGATTTTATGCTTAACTCGCTAAGCAAGTTCCAGCTAAGCGGCAATATATTAAACGGCTACATGGTTTGCTATGTAACGCTGCAAATGCTGCTGATACACGTTCCGCTGCTTATTACCCTTATTGCAGCCGATATGATTTCGGGCGAAGCCAATATGGGCACACTGCGTTTTATGCTTACCCGGCCATTTAGCCGCGGGCAAATTGTGCTTGCAAAATTTTTTGCAACATGCATTTACACTTTTTTATTGCTTGTGTGGCTTGCGGCGTTTGCCCTTTTTGCCAACATACTTGTGTTTGGCACCGGCGACCTGCTTATACTTAAATCTGATTATGTAGTGCTGATAAATAACAACGATGTTTTCTGGCGTTATTGCGGGGCTTTTTGCTTTGCCTTCCTGTCAATGACAACTGTTGCCGCAGTAGGATTCTTCCTGTCTATTTTTGCTGAAAACTCCATTGGCCCTATAGTAGCCACCATGAGTATAGTTGTATTTCTTACTGTTATAAGCACACTTAACATACCGCTTTACAATGTTGTTAAGCCTTTTTTATTTGTAACGCACATGAATGCGTGGAAGGAGTTTTTTGACCAGAAAGCCAATGCCAATAACGTGGGCATACCGGGCACTTTACAAAACCCGGGCAGAATTATTACCTCTGCATTGGTGTTAATTGCGCATACCGCGGGGCTTATAACATTGTCAGTATATGTATTCAGGAAGAAAGATATTCTTAGTTAGCGTATAACCAAATGTTGATTTAAATGAAGAAGAAAATAGTATTGGTTTTTTGTATGGCCTTTTTAGCCTGCGCGCTGCATGCACAGGATATGACGCCGCTAATGCAAAAGCTGAAGGCAAAACTTGACCAGGTAAATGATTACCAGGCCAGCGGCATATTAAAAACGGATATTGCATTTATTAAAGCCCCTGTAAGTAAAATAAGCGTGTATTTTAAAAGGCCCAATAAATTCAGGCTGAAGAAGGACGGCGGTATTTCAATACTGCCCAAAGGCGGTGTTAGCGTTACCATGACGAACGTAGTTGACATACCAGATTTTGTGGCCCTTGCGGCTGGTGAAACTACTATTGACGGTTACCCGGTTAAGATAGTAAAAGTACTACCCTCCAATGACAGTATTGAGATTGTACTGGCCACTTTATACATTGACGAAGCCAACCTGCTGGTAAGGCGCGCCACTGTTACCACCCGCGAAAACGGCACGTATGATATAAGCCTTGGCTACGGCAGCTACAGCAATTACGGCCTGCCTGATAAAGTTGTTTTTAGCTTTAACACCAAAGACTATAAACTGCCTAAAGGTATTACGCTTGAGTTTGATGATGATGCAAAGAGCAGCGATATGGACAAGCTGAAAAACAAGAAAGGCAAGGTTGAAATAAAGTATTCTTCTTACATTGTTAACAAGGGTATAGATGACAGTGTTTTTAAATAATTGCGCCGCGTTACTTGTTGCATAAGTGTTATTGCCTGCCCGTTACTTATTTAATTGCCATGCGCATTTCAAGCAGGTTGGGGGTAAAGCCTGCTTTGGCATACGCCTTTTTTGCAGCTTCGTTGTTGTTATATACTTCAAGCCTTACTTCAGTAAGCCCTTTGTTTTTTGCCCAGTGCACCAGCGCGTTAATTATCATTTGGTTAATACCCAGCCCGCGGTACCCCGGCTTTATATACATACAGCCAAGGTGTGCATAACGGCTATGTTTTAAAAAAGGGTCTGCCGGTTTAATTTTTGCATACCCGCAGCCTACGGGTTCGTTACCTGCCTCTGCAAGCACCACCTCTGCGCCGGGAGATTTTATAAATTCCAGCAAATCGTAATAATGAATGTCGCCGTCTTTAATTGTTTTATCAAAAGGCCGTTCTGCTTCAATTACACCACGCTCAAATTGCAGTAAGGTGTCTATATCACTCTCGGTTGCCTGTCGTACAACTATCTCCATACAGCGCTTTTTATTATATGAGGCTATATTTTTGGCTGCCAGTTTGCATCAAATTTTTTACCCTGCGGCCCTATGCTGCCCACATTTACATTTACAGCATTATTGTTTTTTTCATCATTGCTTGCGTAATTATCAATTATAAGACAAAATGCTATTAAAAGGGTAGCATCGCAATCATTATCAGCAAGTATTTTATAATTGTCCCCGTTAAACCAGGTAACGGCGCTTTTGCTCCACCATGCTACCTGTACATCATTTTTAAAGATGGAATACTTTCTGCCGCGGTGGCCGTACACTGTATATATGTTATTGCCGCCAGTACACTGGTACACACGCTTCCAGAAAGATTTTGTTATAAAAGGCAGTACTGTACCATCTGCCCGTGTAATAGTGTATTTGGCTTTAAAGAATGCAAAGCGCCTTTTGATGATAATTACCGGAATATCGCCGCCACCGGTAAACAGCTTTATTTCAGCCAGCCACTGGAACATGCGTTTAGATGCAAAATGCGTTTGTACCCCATTGGTAAAAATGTTGTACTTATCACCTATGGATATTTTCTTTTGATTAACATCAATTTCCATTTAACAGCGGTTGTTTGTTCAAATGTATTATTAAAACCATAATGCCCTTGGGATGTTTTTTATAAACGGGCAGTACAGCAGACGTGTATATCCCTGTCGCAATGCGCCCCTGTATTGCCGTGCAGGCACAGCATACCTGCAAATTGTTAATACTAATTTTGGTGTAAATTGATAACCGGTGAGAAAGCCGGTATTAAAAATGTCAACATCGGCCGACGTTTTTAATACCGGCCCCAATGGTGAAATTGACTGCCATGCTGCCCGGAGCGTACTGCAGGCAACACCTAAAAAGGTATGTTTACCCCGCCGTTCCATATAAATTTATTGCGTGGTACTACATGTACGGGAAAAGTGGTTTGCACAAACAGGTTAAAACCCCATCTGGCACGCTGGTAAGTAGTGGTTTGTGCGGCAAATACCCCTTCCAGCGCGCCATCGTCAAACAGGTAAAAAGCCGATGGTTTAAATGTAAAAATGTTTTTTGGCCCCAGCAGCAGGCTGTCAAATAAAAAGGCCGCATTCACAAACTCCTCGCGGTTAATGCCCAGCTTATCCATATCGTTGGTGTGCCAGTATAAAAACTGCAGTTTATATTTAGGGGTAAAGCGGTACTCGCCGGTAAATTCCTGTGCCCAGTAGCGCTGTGTCTGAAACTCCTCGCCGTGGTTTGCATTGGGGTTACGGTCAAGAAAAAAAAGGCTGATGTTGGTGGAATAGGTAAGCCAAAAATTTTTATTATCTACCAAAAAAACGCCGATGCGGTTGTTCAGCGTCCACGGCTTGGCGCTAAAGCTAAAATATTGCTCGGGGTTGGCATAAAACCTGCCTTTGCGTATGGTGGTAGAGGCTATTATGGCCGGTTTGCCCAGCGCAAAAATAGGCACCGGTGCAGTGCCGTTGTTGGTTAGCTGTATGTTGCCGCTAACTGTAACCGGGGTATGGTGTGTAACGGTGTCCTGGGCGCGGGTAACCGTTACCAATGCTGTTAAAAAAATAACAGCAAGCTGTTTTATGAACACAATCGTTGTTGTTTTGGTTGTGCGTGAAAATAAGGTTTATATTTTGGATGGAGGGATATGAATTTTTTGTTGGTGCGGGCAATTATGGATGTGCGGGATGGAACCGCAGGTTGTGCAGAGAGGGGGATTGTACGATGCTACCTGGCTTTCCTTTTCAAAATAGTAAGTATATTGTATACGCCATTGCCTTCAATCATCACTATTTTATATGGGTTGACTGTTACATAATTAAAACGGACAGTGTCTATAGGATAAGATGGGCCAAACTGGCAATACCAATCAATTTGCTTTTTTGCTGAATCTACATTGTAGTACCCATGCATTTGAGTGATGCTGTCTGCCCGGCCCGGCACATACCTGGCAAATTGGTTATTATTACCAAATTTATATTCATATTGGCTTGCCATCACCTCGCATTGTTTTAATGTGGGATTATTCAAAAATTTCTCCGGTACTTCAATTACTTCAGCATGTGTAACTATCCATACGCCTGTCAAGTCTTTATGTATCTTGCTTAGTAGCTGCATTTCTTCGGGCGAGGCTTGTTTACATGCCGCCAAAAGAAATAAAGCAAATAAGATTACGTTACGCATAGGCCAGGGTTATTAACTTATGCTAAAATAGTTTTTTTTTGTAAAAATCCTGCTTGTCGTTTATATAACAAATAAGTTATAAGCATGCAGCTGGCTGGTAGAGATAAGCCAGGATGAGACGTGCGCCAATAAAACGAATACTAATTACTTTTTGATTCTAACTTTTTGTTTCACCTTCTGCTTTCTTTGGCTTGCCACAAAGAAAGTAGCAAAGTCCCGCGGAAAGCACAGCCCCGCGTTACAAACCGCGCCTCCAACTGTGTAACGGTAACTGGTTTATTTTTTATCCTGTTGCGTGATACCGTATAACCTATGTTGTTGTGGTTTTGACTGCCAGATTTAAGGCGCGGCTATTTCACTTTACATTAACATGGCCGATGCCTACATTCGTATATCCAATTTTCTAATATGAAGATCATTGAAAAATCCGCTATGAAGTTCGGCCTTGCCTGCACTATATTATTGGCTGTTCTGCTCCTTGACATTCTCCTCCCGTTAAACTTAAATGTAGATCCGCTTTTTATTCTTTGCCTGTTTATCGTTATGAAAGAGCAAAAGAAAACAGTCATATTTTTTACACTTCTTATCTTATCTGCATTTATACTTGTATTTTGTATTGATGTAATACATTATAAGGAGTATGCCGAATATATTAGCAAGCTCATATCTTTTTGCGTTATTATAACCGGGGCATTGCTGGTAATACGTTATAACCGGTTGCAAGCCGCCCATCAAAAAGCGGATCAGCACAGAATAACATCACTGGAAAATATAGTATTTATTACATCACATAAGATAAGGCTTCCGGTCACGAATATCCTCGGACTTTCTGACCTGCTGGACGAAACATCCAATACAGCAGCAGATAATGTACATATTATAAATGGATTAAAAGAATCGGCCACTGTGCTGGATATTTTTACGCGGGAATTAGCTGAATATTTACACAGCCTTAAAAGCGATACGAAGGGGCAAAATGCAATTTGATCTGTAAACAAGAATTTGACCACCGAACTATCATACCCCAATAATAATTATTTGGTTCCCAAAAAATCTTCCTAATCCAGTTGCAGTTCTTCAAGGCTGCTGCGTGTCACATTGATGAGCTTAAACTCTGTTTCTTTTGAGATTGCTGAAGCCATGCTTGCTTCGGCAATATTCTGTTTGCCGGAACGTGCAGCCTGTACCATTTGGTCTATGGCAGGGTCAGTCTTTTTACAAAACCTGCTACAGAAATACGCTGTGCCATCGTAAATAATTTCAGCCTTTTGGCAGGTTGCCTGGTTACGGTAACCCCCATGCCGTGGTATAAAACCGAGGCTGGTATATTCAGGCATGGCTTATATTTTTTAGTAATGCTAGTGTAATAAGTTTTATTTTAAAAGACTCTAACGACACTAGGGACTTTAACGACAAAAGCCATTGCAGGGATTACTTATGCCCTTAGCGTCGTTAACGTCCTTAAAACTCTCACTTCCCCAAAAAAATCTCCCCAAAATGTGAGACACCCCCCCTGTTTTTATATATAGGTATATAAACACCTATTGTATGAGTTATAAGCTTCAGCCTGCGGATGTGCAGGAAAAATGGCGGGAATACCGCTTGTATTGCGATGCTAACATTGCCACGGTTAAATACCGCGATAAACTGGTGCAGGTACCCAAACCCATTATTTACACCTTAGAGGGGTTTTGCCTGTTTTTAGACCTTAGCGAGGAGGA
>DASZUX010000297.1:0-6712 GCA_035547455.1 Chitinophagaceae bacterium | reverse complement strand
TTTTCGGCTTCGGCAATGCGTTGCTCTACGCGGTTTACTGCACGTATTTCGCCGTTCAACCCCACTTCGCCCGCAAAACAAATATTGGGGTTAAGCGGCACATCCTCATACGAGGACAACAACGCGCATACTACAGCAAGGTCAATGGAGGGGTCTTCCACTTTTAAGCCACCGGCAATGTTTACAAATACATCCTTTACCCCAAAATGAAAACCGCCGCGTTTTTCTAATACCGCTAAAAGTAACTGCAGGCGCCGCAGGTCAAAACCGCTTACCGTTCTCTGCGGGGTACCATATACACTTTGTGTTACCAGTGCCTGTATTTCTATCAGCAAAGGCCGCAATCCTTCCATGCTTGCAGCAACGGCACTGCCACTCAGCAATTCTTCTTTTTGATTAATAAGTATCTCCGACGGGTTGAGCACCGGCCGCATACCGTTACCGGTCATCTCGTAAATGCCCAGTTCTGATGCGCTGCCAAAACGGTTTTTAAGCGTGCGTAATATTCGGTACACATAATGCCTGTCGCCTTCAAACTGCAGCACTGTGTCAACCATGTGCTCAAGCAATTTTGGGCCGGCAATGGTGCCGTCCTTAGTAATATGGCCTATCAAAAAAACAGGCGTGCCGGTTTCTTTGGCAAAGCGCTGAAATTCGGCAGCACACTCCCTTATCTGTGATACGCTGCCCGGCGACGAATCAATAAGGTTTGATTGCAGTGTTTGAATAGAATCTACTATAACAAACTGCGGCTTTAATTTTTTTATTTCCTGGAATATAGATTGTGTAACTGTTTCG
Organism: Chitinophagaceae bacterium; assembly: GCA_035547455.1. Lineage (GTDB taxonomy): Bacteria > Bacteroidota > Bacteroidia > Chitinophagales > Chitinophagaceae > JABDFW01. Next base: position 5,914 of record DASZUX010000297.1, on the reverse strand, counting down.
GTAAGTATATAAAAATCGGGGTGCCGTATTTTTAACCTGTCGGCACGCATTTTTATCTGCGATTCGCTTTCCTCTCCGCTTATGTACAGCGTAGTAACATTTTTTAACTCAAGTGCATCCTGCAACAGCAAGGTGCTTTTACCAATACCGGGCTCACCCGCTATCAATACTATGCTGCCTAAAACAATACCTCCTCCCAATACCCTGTTAAGTTCACTGTCGGCGGTTGTAATCCTTTTTTCTTCAACAGTGCTTATTTCATCCAGGGCAATTACTTTCTGGGTTCTTTTATCGTCGTTATAGTTTTTCCAGTTACTGTTTTTATCCGCGCCTTTATCAATCACTTCCTCTACAAAAGTATTCCACTGGTTACATGCAGGGCATTTACCAAGCCATTTTGTACTTTCATAACCACAGTTGCCGCAAAAAAAAGCTGTTTTTATTTTACTCATTCTTAACTGCTGTAGATTTTTTATAGCTGTTGTCTTTACCCAGCCTACCGCAAAAAGCAAAGGTGCTAAAGACAAAACATCTGTATTAAAACTAAAAATTAGCGGGAAATGCTCCAATAAAAAAAGGTCAGTATGAATACCGACCTCTTACTTACTAACCCATTAAATTCTGCCACTAAATTACAATAATGGGTAACATTTCAAAATTATTTTTTGCCGTTGTTGAAAACTTTAGGCTGCACCAGCAGAGCAGAAAATACTGGAAATTTTTTATTGAAGAAACATGCCTTAAGTTACATTATAAATTAACATAATGTTTAAATAACTTTATTACAATATGCTATTTTTTTAAATACAATTTATAAGTAATATAAAAAGTGTTTTACTCCCCGGCGAAGACGACCTTTCACGAAATACCAACTAAGGTTATCAGCCGAAATCATGCTAAAAGACATGGATTTGATAGACAGAAAAACATATACAAAAAAATAAATATAATCTTTCAAATTAAATACAGTATAAGGTAAACTTCTGCTGGCTGGCGTTGTGTGGTGCCGGTAAACTGGTTAAGGGGCTTATAATAAACTAAGTATGAATTAAGCAATCCGTTTGCATCCAAATATTTTTAAAACCAGAACGTGCAACACGGCAGCATGCGTTGAGCATAAATTATACAATTGGACTTAAAATTTTACAATTTTTTAACTTCAGACAACTTTTTTTTATATTTTACTGTCTGTTAAATAAAGCTATTTTCCTCCTCACTAAATCTAACACGAATGAGAAGCATTTTACTTGTGTTTTGCACGCTTATTGCGTGCGTAACCTACGGGCAAAAGACGATAAGCGGTAAAGTTACCGACGCCAAAGATGCCCAGCCCCTTGCCGGTGTAAGCATTAAGGCAAAAGGGGCCAATACTACGGCTATAACCAATACTGACGGCAGCTATACCATACGTGTGGCTGATGGCGTTAAATTTCTTGTATTTTCTTATGTTGGTTACCAGGATAAAGAGGAAGCCATTACAGGCAACACCCTGGATGTTTCCCTGTCTGTTGCAGAACAATCGCTTAATGATGTGGTGGTAGTGGGTTATGGCACCCGTATTGCCCGAGATGTTACAGGGTCGGTTGCTAAGGTAGGCGCAAAGGAAATTACCAACACTCCTGCAACAAGCTTCGAGTCAGCTATGCAGGGCCGGGCGGCGGGTGTACAGGTTTCGCAGCAAAACGGCAAGGTAGGCCAGGCCATAAATATCCGCATACGCGGGGCATCCTCAGTAAGCGCCGGCAACGAGCCGCTATATGTTGTGGATGGCATACCTATTACAGGTGGCAATAACGGCGATAACTCCAGCAACGGGGCATCAACTAATGCATTGGCAGACCTGAATATGAACGATATTGAATCAATTCAAATATTAAAAGATGCCTCTTCCGCGGCAATTTACGGCTCGCAGGGCTCAAACGGCGTTGTGCTGATTACCACAAAAAAAGGGCGTGCAGGCACATCAAAAATTGATTTCGGTTATTATACAGGCCTTCAATATGCCAGCGGGAAACGTGAGTTTTTAAACGGCAAACAATGGGTTGACTATTTTGAAAGGGCAGGCAAAGGCGCCGCTGACCTTGAATACGCTTATGGCTATTATAATACAAAGGAGGAAGCGGAAGCCGACTGGAAGGATTACGTTGAAAGCAGGTTTGACCGCTACTCTGCAGGCACTGATGCATGGAAGGAGGGTAAAACAGTTACCGATTGGCAGGATGAAGCATTTCAACGCGCACCCATTTCGCAGTATGACCTGAATATTTCAGGCGGCACAGATAAAACAAAATACTATATGTCTGGTCAGTACCTTGACCAAACCGGTATTTTGATTGCTAACGGTTACAAACGCTATTCCGCCAGGATAAATGTTGACCAGCAGATAAACAACTGGCTATCAGGCGGTATGAATTTAAGCTTTGCAAGGTCCAACAATAAAAGGGTATCTAACGACGACCAGTTTTCAACCCCGCTCCAAATGGTAGCCCTATCGCCGGTTACCCCCGTAATTGACCCCCGTACAGGCCTTACCAGCGGGGCGCTTGACCCTGCCAGCGGATCGCCCAATACCAACTACCCTGTTTATTATAACCCGCTGCTGAGTGTAGAAAACGGGTTTTACCATACACTGGTAAACAGGACGGTAGGTAATGTGTACCTGAACGCAAGCCTTGCAAAAGGCCTGGTATTCAGGTCGGAATTTGGGATGGACCAGTTAAACCAGGTTGAGGAAGAATACCAGGGCAGGCTAACCGCACGCAATACTGGTGTACCTGATGGGTATGGCGCCAATTTTAATACTGAAATACTGGCGTTTAACACCAACAACTTTTTTAACTACAAGAAAACATTTGGCAGCAACGATATAGATGCCGTTTTAGGTATGGCGTTCCAGTCGAGAGAATACCAATTTGCCGATGCCAAAGCCGAGGAATACCCCAGCGATGCATACAAAAAGTTAAGCGGCGGCGCCTCAAAAACAGGGGCATACTCCTACGCAACAAGCAACACGCTGCTTTCATATTTTGCAAGGGTTAACTATAAACTTAAGGACAAATACCTGTTGGCGCTTAGCGGCCGTATTGATGGTTCTTCAAGGTTCGGGGCTGATAACAAGTATGGTTTCTTCCCCGCGGTTTCAGCCGGTTGGATACTTACGGAGGAAAAGTTCCTGTCAGGTGTAAAATGGCTAAACTTTCTTAAACTAAGGGCCAGCTACGGGCTTACCGGTAACGATAACATTCCCGACTTTGCATCCCGCGGCCTGTACACCAGTGCCGCTTACGGCGGCCAGGCCGGCCAGGTGCCCCAGCAGCTTTCAAACCCCAACCTTAAATGGGAAACTACCGCGGGTACGGATATAGGCTTGCAGGGCGAAGTATTTAATAACATATTAAGTTTTGATATTGCCTATTACAAAAGAGATACAAGAGACCTGCTGCTGAATGTAGATGTGCCCTCCACAACAGGTTACACCTCAAAGTTTGAGAACGTAGGCAAGCTGTATAACAAGGGTATTGAGGTAACGCTTACTTCAACAAACATCAACACTAAAAACCTGCGCTGGACAACCACGTTAAACTTTGCCTACAACAAAAACAAAATTACCTACCTCGCCGGCCAGTTATTAGGCGATGATGTGAATAAAGCCAAAGAAGGCGAGCCGCTGGGTGTGTTTTATACCCGCGAATACGCAGGCGTTGACCCGCAGACAGGCGACGCCCTGTATTATAAAAACACTATTGTGGACGGCAAGTTAGACAGGTCAACCACCAACGATTACAACGAGGCGCAGGATGTAGTGGTAGGCGATCCCAACCCGCATTACATTTATGGTTTTGAAAACGCGGTTACTTTTAAAGGTTTTGAACTGGATGTGCTGCTGCAGGGTGTAGCCGGTAACAAAATATATAATGGCGGCGGCCAGTACATGAGTGCCGAAGGCAGCAATGGTTTTGACAACCAGACAACAGACCAGCTTGGTTATTGGGATAAACCCGGTGATAAAACGATGGTGCCTGAACCCAGGTTGTTTTATCCTAACGGCACAGACCCTTCCAGCAGGTATCTTTCAGATGGCTCATACCTAAGGGTAAAAGAGGTTTCGCTTGCATATACTGTTCCAAAAGCGGTATTCGGCAAACTTAAAGTTGACAGGCTACGGTTATACGTAAGAGCGCAAAACCTGTTTACCATTACCAAGTACAAGGGCTGGGACCCTGAAGTAAATGCCGACTACCAGGCTTCGAATATTAACCTGGGACAAGATTTTTATTCTGCCCCGCAGTTTAAAACTTTTGTAATTGGTGTAAACCTTGGGCTTTAATTGTAAACGCTAAACTTAACACATGAAAAAGAATCTATTATTAAATATATACCTGCTGGCTTTGGTGATAATTTATGCAGGTTGCACCAAACAACTTGATACAAAACCAACCTCAAGTATTGATTCGAGGGACGCGCTAAAAACAAGCGATGATGTTTTAGGTGCGCTTAAAGGCACATACGCAGACCTGGGCTCATATTCGTTTTACGGCGGAGATATATTTGTCGAGTCAGAATTACTTGCAGATGACGGTGATATTAACTGGAGCGGCACTTACCAGGACCTTACCCAGATTTATGATAAAAACATACCTGTAACAAATGGCTTTGTGGCCAGTAACTGGGAACAGGCATACAGGATAATAAACGAAGCGAACGTGATACTGGACTCTATTAATATTGTAGTGGAGGCAAACAGGGACGAAGCTGCGGCGGAAGCTAAATTTATACGCGGTTGCGTGTATTTTGACCTTGTACGTCTTTTTGCCAAAGCCTGGAATGACGGTTCTCCTTCAAGCAACCTTGGCGTGCCGCTGATATTAAAATCTACCGATCCTACAAAGGACTTAACAGCATCAGCCAAAGTAAGCAGAAATACAGTGGCAGAAGTATATACCCAGGTAATACAGGACCTTAGTGATGCAGAGCAGGACATAGCGGACTACAATGGCTTTTACGCCAATAAAGCTGCAGCAGCCGGTATGCTTGCGCGGGTTTACCTGCAAAAAGGCGATTATGCAAATGCGGCAAGTGCGGCCAACAGGTCAATTACTTATGCCCTTGACAATGGGTTTCACCTTGAAAGCAGTTATTCTAACGCGTTTCCTTTTGTTGATCCACCGGCTGCAGTTAAAAATTCTTCTGAAGATTTGTTTACTATGCAGGTAACCCCCACCTCGGGCATTAATGATTTCCAAACATATTATTCAGCTTATGGCAGGGGCGATATACAGATTAATGACCAGCACCTTGAGCTATACAACCCAAGTGATGACCGTTTAAATATGTTTTATGAAAGCGGAGGTTCAATATATACAGGCAAGTTTGACAATATTTACGGTAATGTGCATATTATGCGTCTTGCAGAACAATACCTTATAAGAGCAGAAGCAAATTTCAGAATGCATACTGCCGTTGGTGCAAGGCCTGTAAATGATATTAATCTTATACGCGAACGTGTTGGCCTTGACGATTACACAAGCGCAGACCTTACGCTTGATGAGATTTTAGCAGAACGTAAGCTTGAACTTGCCTTTGAAGGCTTTGCACTGGGCGATTTAAAACGTACAGAAACAAACCTTACCGGCTTGCCGTGGAACTCGCCTAAACTTATATTGCCTATACCAAAAAGGGAAATACAGGTTAACTCAAACCTTGTACAGAACGAAGGGTATTGATACAATGCTTATCATTAACAAAAAAGCCACCGCATAAAGCAGTGGCTTTTTTGTTAATTAGTTGTCTATATTAAAACTTAATCTCTTCGTCATTCGTATCAAAAAACTTAAACTCGGTAAAATAATAATCCGCGTTTGGCTTTATAACAATACGTGTATTAAGCTTACGCTGCCACTTGCGGCGTATGCTG
>DASZUX010000296.1:0-2954 GCA_035547455.1 Chitinophagaceae bacterium | reverse complement strand
AAAAACAGCCTGAAAAGCGACAACGACATTGTTTTTGAATACCCGAAAGGGATAGATTCAAGCAATTATTTATCCAAGGGTTACACAGCCTTTTTAGCGCTCTCCCCGTTAGATACGGCAGCAAAACAACAATTCATCCTTCACTCAAAACAAGCCATCGGCATAGGCACTACAGGCTCTATCGAAGAAAAAATAAATGCAGTTATTGAAGATAATATGCTACAAAAGGCGGGTATTGTGAGGGCTACACTAGATTCAATTCACGAAAAATCCCATAAAGCAGAACTTAAACTGCTTGAAGACCAGGGTGGAACGGGCAAAGCAAAAGAAAGCAGCCAATTGCTGGCATATATTGTAGGTTATACCAGCGGCACTCTTATTTATATTACTATGCTTATATATGGCATGATGCTTATGCGGGGTGTAATGGAAGAAAAAACCAGCCGCATAGCGGAAGTAATAGTAAGCAGCGTAAAGCCTTTTGAACTGATGATGGGGAAAATCATTGGTATTGGAGCCGTAGGCCTTACGCAGTTTTTAATATGGATAGTGCTTATAATAGGGCTTATTTTTGGAGTACAGGCTTTTATTCCCCACGATACTATGCAGCAGGTACAAATGCTGCAGCAACATAATGGTAACATGCCCGGTGGCAGCGCAGTACAGGTAAGCGAAGCCGCACAACGGCTTTATGATGTAAACCATACGCTGGGTACGGGTAACTGGCCGCTTATTATAGGATGCTTTATTTTTTATTTTTTGGGTGGCTACCTGTTTTATGCCGCTTTATTTGCTGCTGTTGGGTGCGTGGTGGAGGACATACAAAGCTCCCAAAGCCTTACCCTGCCAGTAACAATGCCCGTTATTTTTTCGTTTATAATCGGCACCAACGCAGTACAGGTGCCCGGCAGTTCGCTTGCCGTATGGGCCAGCATTATACCTTTCAGCTCCCCCATAGTAATGATGTGCCGTGTAGGCTACGGCGTACCGGGAACAGTGCCTTACTGGCAGCTATTTTCCAGTATTTTAGCATTGGTAGGCGGCTTTTTATTCACCACCTGGCTGGCCGGTAAAATTTACCGCACCGGCATATTAATGTATGGTAAAAAAACATCATGGAAAGAAATGATGAAATGGGCTTTCCGGCGTAATTAAAAAAATGCTAAAACCCTTTAAGGGTAAACGTTTTGGAAGAATTTTTGAGTTATTTAATGCAATATATTTGTATTGCATGAATGATCTTACCCCGTTTTACGAAAAGTTAAACAACTTTTTTGACCATATCTATGTAATGACCATAAGGCGCGCTACGGAGCGCCAGGAAAAACTGCACAAAGTTTTAAAAGGCCTGAATTTTAATTTTTTAATAGGAGCGGATAATAAGGACTTTAATGTAGATGAACTTGTAAAAAAGGGGGTTTTTGACCCTGTAAAGGCCAAAGAAGTACACCGGTATAACAAGCCTTTTAATATGGGCATGCTGGGCTGTACAATAACCCACAGGATGGTGTACGAGGATGTTGTAAAAAAAGGATACAAAAAAGTATTGATTTTTGAAGATGATATCCTGCCGTCTGAAGATGGCTTAAAACTGTTTCCCAATATTTTAAAAGAACTGCCGGCTGACTGGGAAATGATATATTTTGATTACAATAAAAATACTGAGCGTACCCCTGCAGGTTTTATAAAACAAAAATTTTACCATGTGCAAAAAGCCTTTGGCGGGCTTAACCTAACCCATAAAACCATTGATAACCTGTATGCAAGGCCTTATTCAAACCACCTTAAAATAGCAGGCCACCACGATTTTGGCAGCGCCTATGCCCTTACACAAAGCGCCGCCCAAAAACTGCTGCAACTGCAAACACCTATTGCATACTGGAGCGACCACCTGTTAGCCTATGCAGCCAGCAACAGGCTTGTAAACGCTTACCTTACCGTGCCTAAATTATTTGTACAGGAAAGCCAGTTTAATAAGGCAGTTGTAGGCAGTTATGCCGAGGAAGCCTGACAGACATTAGCAAATACGCATTCTTATATATTACCGGTTGCAGTTTCCGTAAATCGAAAAGCCGTAATGTCATATTAGCTTTATAATTGAATTTACTGCATGCAGTTACTTGCCAAAAAATGACAAGTTGCCGTACTTTTAACAATTTGTATGATGTTTGTACGTACAAACGTTCACGTAACTGTTTTGAAAAAATTTGAACTAAACGTATGAAGATATTTCTCCGCTATCTAAAGCCTTATAAGTGGTTGATTGCACTCGCATTGCTACTGGCTGCTGTCAACCAAAGTTTTTCAATGCTTGATCCCGTAATTTTTGGTAGAATAATTGACCTCTATGCAAAAAAGGTGGATAAAGACGTTACTCCTGTTCCAACAATTAGCCAGCACGATTACATTTCAGGAGTGATATTATGGTTACTCGCATCTATCGGCGTAGCAATGGTAAGTCGTATTGCCAAAGCCTTCCAGGATTATTATACTAACGTAATTACCCAAAAATTTGGGGCAAAGCTTTTTACAGATGGGTTAAGGCATTCAATGGAATTGCCCTACCAGGACTTTGAAGATCAGCGAAGCGGCGAAACTTTATCCATTCTTACGAAAGTGAGAACAGACAGTGAAAAATTTATTGTGGCCTTTATTAATGTACTCTTCACAACGGTGATAGGGATAATATTTGTTACAGTTTGGGCTATAAAAGTCAACTACCTTATCATTGTAATATTTTTTATAGGCAGCGGTGTACTGGGCTGGTTAATTAGTGTGCTGAGTAAGAAAATCAAGTCAATCCAAAAAACAATTGTAAAAGAAACTACTCAATTGGCAGGTACTACCACGGAATCTTTGAGGAATATTGAACTTGTAAAAAGCCTTGGATTGACTGACCAGGAAATAAAAAGGTTAAACACCAATACTTATAAAATATTAGGCCTTGAACTGAC
>DASZUX010000295.1:0-6098 GCA_035547455.1 Chitinophagaceae bacterium | reverse complement strand
ATAAACAAGTTGCATACCGCTTACAATGCCGGTACCGTTTACCTTTTTGGCCTGGGTGGCAATACCAGGCTATCAGCAGGGTACTTCGTTTTAATACTGTCGCGTACAGCATTGCACCAGTCGTATAATTTCTGCTTTTCTGCATCCGTAAGTTTGGCATCGGTATGTATCCACAAGTAAGAATTAAGGGGCATATCTCCTTCTTTAATTTCTTCAATACAATCCTGCATTCTTTTATACTGGCGCGCAACTTTCATACTTCCAAAATCACTGAAATTCAAATGCCTTTTTCCTTCTTCAACATGGTTATTAAGCCACCATGCAACCGGTTGTATATTATTATACCACGGGTATTTCGTGTTGTTTGAGTGGCAGTCGTTACATGCTTTTACCAGTATTTGATTAACATCATCGGGTATTGCACCGTATAAAGCGGCTATATTAGTAGGCAATACCTGGGTTGACTGGTTTTTTGGGGGATGGAAGAATTGTATTACAATAAACACTACCACAAGGGCAAGGAGTATTTTTTTCCAGGTTTTCATGTTGTTCGTATTGGTTAAAATTAGTTTTAGTAAAAATATAGCAGGATAGTGAATAAAAACGAGAAAAACCGGTAAAAAGGTTTACCGGTCAGATGAATAAATTACCCTGGCCGCCGCCTTTTTTTACGGCAATGTTTAAATGCTCATAAGCTTTATGGGTGGCCTCCCTGCCCCGTGGGGTGCGTTGCAAAAAACCTTCCTGTATCAAAAAAGGCTCATATACCTCTTCAATCGTTCCTGCTTCTTCCCCTACGGCTGTTGCAATAGTAGTTATGCCCACCGGGCCGCCTTTAAATTTCTCAATAATGGTGGTAAGTATGCGGTTATCCATATCATCAAGCCCGTGCTCATCAACATTCAGGGCCTTAAGTGCATGCTGGGTAATACCTATATCAATAATACCATCGTTAAGCACCTGTGCAAAATCGCGTACCCGGCGCAATAACCCATTTGCAATACGGGGGGTGCCACGGCTTCTGCGGGCAATTTCAGCCGCTGCCTGTGTTGATATATTGGTTTGCAGTATGCCTGCACTGCGCTCTACAATTTTTTTAAGTACTTCGGCATTATAATACTCCAGCCTTGATTTTATGCCGAACCTTGATAACAGCGGTGCCGTAAGCAAGCCGCTGCGGGTGGTAGCGCCTACCAGTGTAAACGGGTTAAGGTTTATTTGTATGCTGCGTGCGTTGGGGCCACTGTCAATCATAATATCAATCCTGAAATCCTCCATTGCTGCATACAGGTATTCTTCTACCACTGTACTTAACCGGTGTATTTCGTCAATAAACAATACATCGTTTGGTCCAAGGTTTGTTAGCAGCCCGGCTAAATCTCCGGGCTTTTCAATTACCGGGCCAGATGTTTCTTTTATGTTCACCCCAAGCTCATTGGCAACAATTCTTGACAGCGTGGTTTTACCTAACCCCGGCGGCCCGTGAAATAAAATATGGTCAAGGGCCTCACCGCGTATTTTGGCAGCTTTTATAAACACTACCAGGTTTTCAATAAGCTGCTGCTGCCCGGCAAAATCAATAATCTCTGCAGGTCGTATGCTGTTCTCAAATTCTTTCTCCGCGTTTGTCAATTGCGCGTCTCCAGTATGTACATTTGCGTTCGCCATCCGGTAAATAATCTTTGTAAATCTACACAAAAGTAACAGGCAAAAACTTATGCATATTCATTTCATTCAGCATGTGCCTTTTGAGTATCCCGGGTCAATCATAGACTGGGCGGCGAAAAATCAATACACAACAGCTTTTACAAAGGTTTATAATAATGAGGTTTTTCCCGTGCCTGCACAGTTTGATATGCTTGTAATTATGGGCGGGCCAATGGGTGTGTACGAAGAAGATGAGTATTCATGGATAGCTTTGGAGAAACAATGTATTAAAGCAGCGATTGATGCAGGCAAAAAAGTGCTGGGTATTTGCCTGGGCTGCCAGTTTATCGCCAGCGTGCTGGGCGAAAAAGTGTACCCGCATACCCACAAAGAAATTGGCTGGTGGCCCGTTGAAAAAATAACACATCATATATTGACAGAGGAGCTTCCTGCCAGGTTTACTGCTTTTCACTGGCATGGTGATACGTTTAACCTGCCCGGTGGCGCTGTACAGCTATTTGCATCTGCAGCATGCAGCCAGCAGGGTTTTGTGTACGGCAACCATGTAGCGGGGCTGCAATTTCATCTTGAAGTAAAACAGGATTTATTGAACGGGATGACGGAACATGAAGCAAACGAACTTACAGGACAGGGATATGTGCAGACTGCTGCTGAAATAAGCAACAGGGTACAGGCTGAAGCGCCGCGGCAATACATTTATATGTGGGCTTTTTTGGAAAAATTTGTGCGGCTCTAAAAAATATTTGTATATACAAATAAAAATTATACCTTCGTTTTAGCAAACAGGAGGGAAGGAGAATTTTTAGTGATGAAAACATCAGAAAGCAGGTTTAGAAAATGCATGTATTTTTCATCTAATGCGCTTGCGCGCAAAATGGAAAAACTGGCCAACGAAAGCTGGCAGCGTGTGGGGTTAAGTCCCAGCCATGCCTACCTGCTGATGATTGCCATTGAAGAACCGGGGGTGCAGCCCGGCACACTGGCGGGCGAATTGCAGCTTAAACCCAGCACAATTACACGTTTAATTGAAAAGCTGGAAGAAAAGAAACTGGTGGTGAGGATAACAGAAGGTAAAACGACCAACGTGTACGCTACACCCAAAGGCAGGGAGCTGTTACCTGAACTAAAAAGCTGCCTAAGCAATTTTTACGAAGGCTACACTCATGTACTTGGGTTAGATGAAAGCGTAAAGCTGGTGGATAGCATGAATCGCCTGTCAGATGAATTACCGGGTTAATTTTTTTGTAATAACATTTGTATATACAAGTAAATAATAATTTTTTAATCATTAAACAAAAAAAATGAAATATGTATTAACTGGTGGCGCAGGCCACATAACAAAACCACTTGCACTTCAGTTGCTGCAGGCGGGCCATTCAATAACAGTTATTGGCCGCAGCGAGTCTAATCTTGCAGAACTGGCAGCCGCAGGTGCCGGTACTGCAATTGGCAGCGTGGAAGATGTTGCCTTTTTAACAAGGGCATTTGCCGGGGCTGATGCAGTGTACACCATGGTACCCCCGAAATGGGATGCGGAAGACTGGAAAGCGCATATAGGCAAAACAGGCAGCAACTATGCTGAGGCTATTAAAGCAGCAGGCGTGCAGTACGTAGTAAACCTAAGCAGTGTGGGCGCCCACATGCCGGATGGCTGTGGCCCGGTTAGTGGCCTTTACAGGGCTGAAGCCGCTTTAAACAGTGTTGCCGGTGTTAACATAAAGCATTTGCGCCCGGCATTCTTTTATCAAAATTTGCTGGCTAATGTTGGCTTAATAAAACAGGCGGGCATTATGGGTGGCAACTATGGCACGCAAGGCAGCACATTTGTAATTGTTGACCCGTCTGACATTGCAGCCGCAGCCGCTGAAGAACTCTTAAACCTCAGCTTTTCCGGCCATTCAGTGCGTTATATAGCCAGTGATGAACTGGCCCCTGAAAAGATTGCTGCAGTTATTGGCGACGCTATTGGTAAACCTGGTTTACCGTGGGTGGTTTTTACTGATGACCAGGCTTACCAGGGCATGATTGGTGCCGGGCTTAGCGTGGAAGTAGCCAAAAACTATGTGGAAATGGGTACAGCAATAAGAAGCGGCGCTATGACTGAAGATTACTTTAAACACAGGCCCGCATTAGGCAAGGTTAAAATAGCTGACTTTGCTAAAGTGTTTGCTGCCGTTTATAATAGCCAGCCATCTGCAGCGCACTAATAAGGCAATAATGCATTATTTCTCCCCGAACGATATAAGTTTACCCGGAAGGAGTATTGGTTAGGAGAGGGGAGTGAGTTGCTGATTTTTATTAAATCAAACTAAAAAATTGATTATGAAAGCAGGTATAATAGGCTCGGGAACAGTGGGGCAAACCCTTGCCAGGGCGTTTCAAAACGAAGGCTATGATGTAATGTTAGGTACACGCAATACTTCTAAAGCTGAAGTTGTTGTATTTAATAACGAAACCGGGATTGATATCGGCACTTTTGATGAAACAGCGAAATATGGTGATATACTTGTCCTCGCTACAAAAGGCGATGCTGCCCTTGAGGCAGTTAAACTGGCCGGTATTGAAAACCTTAAGGGTAAAATTGTAATTGATGCTACCAACCCTATAGCCGCAGCCCCACCAGTTAATGGTGTACTGCAGTTTACTACAAACTTTGGCACATCGCTGATGGAACAATTACAGCAGGCAGCACCAGGAGCAAAGTTTGTAAAAGCATTTAACAGCGTAGGTAGTCACTTAATGTACAAACCCAATGTACAGGGGGGCAAACCGAGTATGTTTATTTGTGGTAATGATGAAGAAGCAAAGAAAACAGTATCTGCAATATTGGATGCGTTTGGCTGGGAAACAGAGGATATGGGCAAAATTGAGGCAGCCCGTGCCATTGAACCGCTTTGCATACTCTGGTGTATTCCCGGATCCCTTAACAATGATTGGGCACATGCTTTTAAAGTGCTGAGGCCGTAGTTAACTTATACAGGGGGTGGTATGGCCCAGGTATTGGTTATATCACCCCTCTTTGTACACCGGCGTTTTTATATCGTGGTAAAACAGGAAAGTCCAGCGCTTTTCCCTGCCTTCCTGCCACCATTGCTGGCGCAGCAGCATACATTTTTTACCGTCATAGTCATATTTGGCTATAAACTTGCTTTTCATCTGCTGCAATTGGGGCGCGTCATCTCCCCCAAAAAACACTGTTTCGCCATTTTCTTCAATCCAGTACACCTGGTGGCAGGGGCTGTGGGCGCCGGTTACGTGGTAACGGATATAATTGTCAATTGTCCCGTCACCATCCAAAAAAATTACATTTGGGCTATTCTCCAGCACCGATATTTCTTCCGTCATATACGAAGGAAACCCCGTGTCCATCGCATACTCAAATTCTTTACGCTGCACGTAATAAGTGGCATTAGGAAAGGCTATGTGCACATTACCCAGCCTGTCTTTTATACTTACACCCCCTGCATGGTCTTTGTGCAGGTGCGACATAAGCACCTTGGTTACCTGCCCCGGCTGAATGCCGCTTGCTTTTAAATTAGCAAATAATTGTGGCTCCCCGTTAACAGTAAAGCCAAGCCCGGTATCTAATAAAAGAACATCTTTTTTAGTAATAACAACAAAAGGCAGTATTTCCACCAGCAGGCTGCCTACTGCTCTTTTTTGCAGGTCGTCTTCCCCCAACTCAAACGGAACAAAAATCTTACTCTTGTCTATAGTAAAAACACCTTCCGATAATGGTATTATTTGCATGCTTCTATTCCCGCAGGATTTTAGACGTGACAGAATATAAACCGTGCTACTTATGCATTTATCTTACACCTGGCTTACTTAATAATTACTGCCTGGCTTTACCTTAACACCATCTGCCTGTCAGCATCAAGCCTCAAAAGTATAAATATTAACACAGTAAAGGTAAGTAATGAGGATCCGCCGTAACTTATAAGCGGCAGGGCAATACCAATGCTCGGAAACAAACCTATCGTCATGCACACGTTAACCGTAATGTGAAAAAACAAAATGCTGGCTACGCAATAAGCATACACACGGCTAAAGGTGCTTCGCTGCCGTTCGGCTATCCGCACAATACGCAACAGCAGCACCGCGTAAATAAATATAAAAATGGCGCAGCCCGCAAAGCCAAAAGCTTCGCCGAGCGATGTAAAAATAAAGTCTGTACTTTGCTCGGGCACATACTTACCCCGTGTTTGGGTACCTTTTAAAAAACCTTTTCCTGCTACGCCCCCTGAACCGATGGCTATTTTGCTTTGCCGCACATTATAATCATCAGGCTTATAAGCCTTCTTTTCACCCCCCGCCGCCAGGGAGTGCTTGTTTTGGCTGCAGTCATAATCCCTGCCGAGGGCCATGTAAATACGCTGGCTTTGGTAACACTCAAATACGTCATTAAAAATATATGGCACGGCAAACCG
>DASZUX010000294.1:0-6298 GCA_035547455.1 Chitinophagaceae bacterium | reverse complement strand
TAAGCTTTTGTTTGTTCTTTACCATGGTGGTAATGTCGTTATACGACTTTTGCTGGTAGGCCACACGTAAAATAAGATTGTTAAGTTGCGAAGTTATGCTGCTTACAAGGGCCTGTTCGCTCATGTTCTGCACCAGCTTAATTTCTTTGCTTTTGATCATTTCTGCCATACGCGCGCTGTCTGGTATGGGCGAGGATTCAAAAATGCTGCGGTACACTTCATTATCCCGTTTTTCAAGGTCACCCATTTTTTGCTGTAGTTGCTGCACCTGCTGTTGCAGCAAGGCATAATTTTCCTGCAGGGCGTCGTTTTGCTGCGTAAGTTCTTTTTCGCCAGGCGATTTTATATAGTGAAACGCAACGCTTACAATAATACCAGCAGTTACAACAGCGGTGGCTAAAAATGCAAAAACACGCAATAATTTTACGCGCAGGGGGGTTACCAGTTTTTCGTACCGGAGCGTATGGGTATTGTAGAAATATTTTATTTTCTTCATTGGTCTTGCGGCGTGCTCACGCAGTTACAATCCAAAAATGCTGATAGGTGTAAATCATGCCGGCTATCCCGTTGTAATTTGTATCTTCTATTGCAAATTTTGTACGGACGGGCAAGCAGCAAGTTTACTGGTTTCATAAAGGCCTTTTAGCAGCAAATTTTGTACCTGAAAACCATAAAGCACTAAAATGTTTACCTTTACGCCCCTTTAATAAGGCAGCAAATATAAAAGTATATCCCAATACATATTAAAAATAGTAATGGCAATGAAGACCAGTGCTGATATAAGGCAAACCTTCCTGGATTTTTTTAAGAGCAAAGGACATGTTATCGTACCTTCTGCTCCCATTGTTATAAAAAACGATCCCACATTGCTATTTACCAATGCGGGTATGAACCAGTTTAAAGACTACTTCCTTGGTAATAAAAAAGCGCCATACCCGCGTGTGGCCGATACGCAAAAATGTTTGCGGGTAAGCGGCAAACATAACGACCTGGAAGAGGTGGGTGTAGATACTTACCACCATACAATGTTTGAAATGCTGGGCAACTGGAGCTTTGGTGATTATTTTAAAAAGGAAGCTATTGCATGGAGCTGGGAACTGCTGACTGAAAGATACAAGCTGGATAAAAACCGCTTGTATGTAACCATATTTGAAGGTGATACAAAAGAAAACCTGCCCAAAGATGAGGAAGCATATAACGAATGGAAGAAATGGGTAAGTGAAGACAGGATTTTACCGGGCAATAAGAAGGATAATTTTTGGGAGATGGGCGATACCGGCCCTTGCGGCCCCTGCAGCGAGATACATTATGATGGCCGTAGCGAAGAAGAGCGCAAAAAGGTGAATGGGGCAAGCTTAGTGAATAAAGACAACCCGCAGGTGATAGAGATATGGAACAACGTGTTTATGGAATTTAACCGTCTTAAGGACGGCAGCCTGCAGCCTTTGCCGGCAAAGCATGTTGACACAGGTATGGGTTTTGAAAGGTTAGTGCGTGTGATACAAGGCAAGCAAAGCAACTATGACACGGATGTGTTTACCGGCACCATTGCAGAAGTAGAGAAAATTACAAACAAAACATACGATGCTGCCAGCTCTCCCTCCACCGGTGAGAGCTGGAGAGAGGCTGTAGCTTTCCGTGTGCAGGCTGATCATGTGCGTGCCATAGCTTTTGCCATTGCAGACGGGCAGCTACCCGGCAATACCGGTGCGGGCTATGTGATAAGAAGAATTTTACGCAGGGCGGTGCGGTATTATTACAGTTATCTTGATTATAAGCAGCCATTGCTGTTTCAATTGCTGCCATTGCTGGCAACACAATTTGAACATGTTTTTCCCGAACTGCAAAAGCAGGTAGAATTTGTAAGCAAAGTGGTAAGGGAGGAGGAAGATGCATTTTTAAGGACACTAGAAAAGGGATTGAAAAAAATAGATGAGATAGTGGCTGAAAGTAAGGCAACCGGCATTGTACATGGTAAGGAGGCCTTTGAGCTGTTTGATACCTATGGCTTCCCGGTAGATTTGACGAGGTTAATAGCATCAGAAAATAATTTAACTGTTGACGAGGCCGGCTTTAATAATGAAATGCAGCAGCAAAAAAACCGCAGCCGTGCGGCAACAGCGGTTGATACTGAGGATTGGGTGATACTTGATGAAGACGGTGCAAACGAATTTGTGGGATATGATACGCTTGAAATAAAAAGCAAAATAACACGTTACAGGAAGGTAAAAGCCAAAGGCAAAGAATCTTACCAGCTGGTATTGAACGTTACACCCTTTTATGCCGAGAGTGGCGGCCAGGTAGGCGATACGGGTGAATTGATAATTAATAATGAGCAATTAGTAATTAATAATACCAGGAAAGAGAATAACCTCATCATTCATTTTGCCGATACGTTACCAGGAGATCTGGGTGGTGAAATAATTGCTAAAGTTGATGTGGACAAACGCATGCAAACTGCTGCGCATCATACGGCAACACACTTATTGCATGCTGCCCTGCGTACGGTGCTGGGTACACATGTTGCCCAAAAAGGCAGCCTGGTAAACGAAGAGCACCTGCGTTTTGACTTTTCTCATTTTGCGAAAGTGAATGATGAAGAAATTACAAAAATTGAAGCGCTGGTAAATGAAAAGATAAGAGAGAACATACCTGTGGTTATAAAAGAAATGCCAAAAGATGAAGCTGTTGCGCTGGGTGCCATGGCTTTATTTGGTGAAAAATATGGAGATATTGTTCGGGTAGTAATTATTGACCCCAAATATTCCATTGAGCTGTGTGGTGGCACTCACGTTGGCGCCACGGGGGAACTGGGATTTTTTAAAATAAAGCATGAAGCTGCTGTAGCCGCGGGAGTGCGCAGGATTGAAGCTGTAAGCGGCAAGGCTGCTGAAGAACTGGTACACGGGCAATTTGCCTTAGTAGGTTCAATAAAAGAATTATTGAAAAACCCAAAAGATGCATTAAAGGCAACAGAAAACCTTGTTCAGGAAAATGCAGAACTAAAAAAGAAGATAGAATCCCTGGAGGCCAGACAACTTTCTGACCTTAGCGAAAAGTTACTTATGCAGGCAGTGCATGTAAACGGTATTGACTTTATTGGCTCCGTAGTGCCCGCGGGCAGTGCTGATGCGCTTAAAAAGCTTTGTTTTGATTTAAAAGCAAGACTGCCATTTACCGTTGCCGGCATTGGCTATTTTGTTGTGCTTGCCGCAAATATTGAGGGTAAAGCCAGCGTTGCAGTAATGGTGGATGATACCCTTGTTGCCAAAGGTCTGGAAGCTCCTAAAATTATTAAAGAATACATTACACCAATAATTAAAGGCGGAGGTGGTGGTCAAAAAACGCTTGCTACAGCTGGCGGGCAGGATACATCAAATCTGCAGTTGGTGATTGATAAGGTAAAGGCCTTACTGTAACGAATTATAAGGCTTACTTTCTAGCCTTGTTAAAGCAGCAGGCACTCAACCACCCATGCTAAAACCTGGGCAAACCATTCTTTCCCAATCTTATCAACCGGGGGTATTTCTGCCTTTTCATTAGTATCTTTATGTACGGTTGTACATAAGGTTGTTTTTACTAAATACAGTATCGTATCGTCTTTTAAGGCGGACATAGTCTTCCATCTTGCTGAACTCATTGTGCTGGTATTTTACAAGAATCTATAATATTATAAGCAAGCTAAAAAGCCATAGTGACATCTGTATGTCAACAGAGTACTGTAAAATTTTGTGATAAAATTTTTTTTAACCCTGCCTTATTCTTTAAAAACAAAATTTACCGCTACTTTTGTTAAAAACTAACAATTGTTAGCCATGGATTTCACTCAAAGCGAATTAACACAACAAGTAGCCCAAACGGTACAGGATTTTGCACGCAATTATATAAAACCGCATGTGATGGAGTGGGATGAAGCCCAGGAATTTCCCTTGCAGGTGTTTAAAGAACTGGGGAAATTAGGGATGATGGGTGTGTTGGTGCCAGAAAAATATGGCGGATCCGGGTTATCATATTTTGAATATAAAGCAGCAATAGAAGAAGTAGCAAAAATATGCGGCTCAATAGGGCTTAGTGTTGCAGCACACAATTCTCTGTGCACTAATCATATTTTAACCTTCGGCAACGAGGCGCAAAAGCAACGCTACCTGCCTATGCTGGCAACCTGCGAGTGGCTGGGGGCATGGGGGCTTACAGAAGCTGGTACAGGTAGTGACGCCGGCAATATGCAATGTACTGCAGTAAAAGATGGCAGTAGCTGGGTATTAAACGGTGCAAAATGCTGGATTACCCACGGCCAAAGCGGCGATGTTGCTGTTGTTATAGCGAGAACGGGCGAACCGCGCACCAGGAACAACTGCACCTCGTTCGTAGTAGAAAGAGGTATGGCTGGTTTTAAAGCAGGAAAAAAAGAAAATAAGCTGGGTATGCGCGCCAGTGAAACGGCAGAGATGATATTTGAGGATTGTGTAATACCGGATGATAACAGGCTTGGGGAGATAGGAGATGGCTTTAAGCAGGCGATGAAAGTGCTGGATGGGGGTAGGATATCAATTGCATCGCTCTCGCTGGGCATTGCAAAAGGGGCATTTGAAGCTGCAAAGGAATACAGTAAACAGCGTCACCAGTTTGGCCAACCCATTGCCAACTTCCAGGCTATTGGCTTTAAACTGGCAGACATGGCTACAGAAATTGCAGCTGCTGATTTGCTTACGCTACAGGCTTGTTACAGGAAAAATGAAGGGCTGCCCGTTACGAGAGAGGCCGCTATGGCAAAATATTACGCCAGCGAGGTAGCTGTAAAAGTAGCTAATGAGGCGGTACAGGTGTTTGGTGGTTATGGGTATACAAAGGATTTTCCTGTTGAAAAATATTACCGCGATGCTAAGCTTTGTACCATAGGCGAAGGTACTTCCGAAATTCAGAAAATAGTGATAGCCAGGGAAAGCCTTGCCTGATGAATGAGGTATATATAAAAGAAATAATAAAGCCACGGTTACAGGTAACTCGTGGCTTTATTATTTATACAACTATCCGCAGTATTATTAAGCAACCTTAAGTACACTTAGTTTGCTCTTGTTTAATTTCTTTTCCGCATAGTCAAGCGTAACGTGCAATTCCTTTACCCCGCTGCCAGGCAACTCAAACATGGCGTCGGTTAAAATGTGTTCGCAAATGCTCCTTAGTCCTCGTGCGCCCAGTTTAAAATCTATAGCTTTTTGTACCATAAAATTTAACACAACTTCATCTATTTTAAGCTGTATGCCCTCAATATCAAACAGCCGCGTATATTGTTTAACCAGGCTGTTTTTAGGCTCAGTTAAAATAGAGCGTAATGTTTCAGCATCCAGCGGGTTTAAATGCGTTACAACCGGCAAACGCCCTAACAATTCGGGTATCAGGCCAAATGATTTTAAATCTTGTGCGTTTATAAATTGCAGCAGGTTTTTCTTTTGCAAATCCTGTTCGGCCTTATTTACATTAAACCCAATGGCATTGGTGTTCACACGGCGGGCGATTACTTTTTCAATCCCGTCAAAAGCTCCGCCGCAAACAAACA
The DNA here is from genome assembly GCA_035547455.1 of Chitinophagaceae bacterium. Taxonomy (GTDB): domain Bacteria; phylum Bacteroidota; class Bacteroidia; order Chitinophagales; family Chitinophagaceae; genus JABDFW01. The sequence goes on along the minus strand of DASZUX010000294.1, from coordinate 741 downwards.
AAATATTGGCAGTGTTAATTTTTATCATCTTTTGCTCGGGATGCTTACGGCCACCCTGTGGTGGCACCAGCACTTCGGTACCCTCGAGCATTTTTAATAATCCCTGTTGTACGCCCTCGCCACTAACATCACGTGTTATTGAAGGGTTATCGCCTTTGCGGGCGATTTTGTCAATCTCATCCACATAAACTATACCTTTTTCAGCAGCAGCAACGTCATAATTACAAACCTGTAAAAGGCGGGTAAGCATACTTTCTACGTCTTCGCCCACATAACCGGCTTCTGTAAATACGGTAGCGTCAACAATAGCGAAAGGTACATTTAATAATTTGGCAATTGTTTTTGCTAACAGCGTTTTGCCCGTTCCGGTTTCGCCCACCATAATGATATTGCTTTTTTCTATTTCAATATCATCGCTTTGCAGTTTTTGTGTAATACGTTTATAATGATTGTAAACAGCAACAGAAAGTATTTTTTTTGCGTCATCCTGGCCAATTACATATTGGTCAAGAAATTCTTTGATTTCCAGTGGCTTACGTATATTAAAACGGTACTGGGAGTTTTGTTGCTCCTGCCGTTGCTGTAACTCCTGAAAAATTATTTCCTGTGCATGTTCTACACAATTCTCACATATATGGCCCTCCTGTCCGGCGATGAGTATTTTAACCTCATCACGGCTTCTGCCGCAAAATGAACAGTGAAGGTTTGATTGTTTGGCCATAAAAATTCTACAAGTTTTCG
>DASZUX010000293.1:0-6094 GCA_035547455.1 Chitinophagaceae bacterium | reverse complement strand
GGAAAACATTTTCTACCTCGGGTATGGAGGAAGCGCTGTCTGCCACCTGTTGCACAATTACCTGCGTGCGCTCCATTGACGATGCCGGCGGTAATGTAATAGGAACGAATACAGTACCCATATCTTCATCAGGCACAAAGCTTGAAGGTGTTGTTTTGATGAGGTACACAAAACCGCCGATAAAAACCGCTGCTGACGCTAATATCAGCCACTTTCTTACCGATAAAAACTTTATGCTGCGCGTATATTTTTCAGTAAGCGAGTCGTAAGCCGCATTAAATCCCATGCCAAATTTTTGCAGGAAATTTTTATGCACATAACCCTCCTGCTTGTGCTTTGGCGGTCGTAAAAACATAGCTGCCAGCGCCGGGCACAATGTTAGCGCATTAATAGCTGAAATACCGATTGCCACAGCCAGCGTAACCCCAAACTGGCGGTAAAATACGCCGGTTGAACCACCAATAAAGGTTACAGGTATAAACACCGAAGCCATAATAAGAGTGATGGACAAGATGGCACCCGTTATTTCGCTCATGGCATCAATGGCTGCCTTGCGTGGCGAAGTGTAACCATGCTCCAGTTTGGCATGCACCGCCTCAACCACCACAATGGCATCATCCACCACTATACCAATGGCCAGCACCAATGCAAACAAAGTAAGCAGGTTAATACTGTAGCCAAAAATATACAGGAAGAAGAATGTGCCTGTAATGGACACTGGTACGGATATACCATGAATGATGGTTGAACGTATGTCCTTCAAAAAAAGGAATATTACCAGGAACACAAGTATAAAACACTCCAGCAGCGTGCGTATTACCTTTTCAATAGAAGCGCTGAGAAACTTGTTAATGTCCACCACGTTTACATAATGTATGCCATCAGGAAAAGATTTGCTTGCATCTTCAAGCACCTGTTTGGACATGTTGATTACATCACGCGCATTACTGCCAGCCGTTTGGCTTATGGCCATACCCACAGCCGGGTGACCGTTAATTGCACCGATGTTTCCGTATGATAAAGCCCCCAGTTCAACCCTTGCAATATCTTTCAGGTGCAGTAACTGCCCATCTGTTTTTGCTTTAATGATAATATTTTCAAACTGTGATACGCTTTGCAGCTTACCCGTGTAAGTAATAACATACTGAAAACTCTGGTTGCCGTTTTCGCCAAACTTACCCGGTGCCGCATCAATATTTTGTTCTGCCAGCGCATCAGAAACATCTGTAGGGGTAAGGCCATACACACTCATTATATCAGGCTTAAGCCATATACGCATGGAGTAATCACGGCTGCCAAACGATGTAGCGCTGCCCACGCCGGGTATTCTTTTTAACTGGGGCAATACATTTATGTTGGCATAGTTTTGTAAAAATGTCTGGTCGTAATCTGGCTTATCACTGTACAATGTTGAAATAAGCACCATGCTGGCCTGCTGTTTTCTAACAGTAACCCCCACCTTTACAACCTCCTGCGGCAACTGGCTGGTGGCGCTTGACACAAGGTTTTGCACGTTAACGGCATCCTTGTCCGGGTCTGTGCCCACCTGGAAATATACCTGTATGGAAGCACTTCCGTCGTTACCTGCAGAAGATGTCATATACATCATATTCTCTACGCCGTTAATTGCCTCTTCAAGCGGTACAATTACGTTCTTCAATACAACTTCTGCATTGGCGCCGGTATAACTTGCAGAAACCTGCACCGTAGGCGGTGCAATGCTCGGGTATTGTTCAATAGGCAGCTTAACCAGGCCGAGTATGCCCAGCAGTACGATGATAACAGATATTACCGTACTAAGCACAGGCCGTTTTATAAATGTTTTTATCATGCTGTTGATATAAAGAGAATCTCTATTTAAGTTTCGCGTACACTGAGTCAGCATTTGCCGGTTTTGGGATAATTTTAGTTTTATCCCTCAGGCCGATAAGGCCTTCAATAACTACTGCATCACCCGGTTTCAGCCCATTGGTTACAATAAAGTACTGCCCGTTATCGGATGGTATAGACGTGATGGCAACACTGTTCACCTGGTTATCTTTATCTACCACGTATACAAGGCGTTTATCCTGTAACTCGTAAGTTGCACCCTGGGGAATTACAAGTGCAGAATCAACAGTGGTAGGAATTCTTACAGTAGCACTGGCGCCACTGTGTATTATGGCCAGCGGATTTGCAAAAATGCCCTTAAAAGTTACTGAGCCTGTTTCGGTAGAAATAATACCACTGGCTATTTCAACCTTACCCTTTTCAGGATATTCAGTACCGTCTGCCAGCAAAAGGGTGGCAGGTGGCAGGTTATTTACTTTTTGCTGCGTGGTGGCGCCCGGCACATTGGCTAAAAAATGCAGCAACTGCTTCTCGTTAAGAGAATAATAGGCCCATATTTTATCAATGTTTGACAATGTGGTAAGCGGGTCGGTACTGCTGCTGTTTACCAGCGCACCAACTTTGTAAGGTATAAGCCCTATAACCCCATCGGCAGGTGCACGCAGCGTAGTGTAGCCCACGTTGGTTTGCGCATTGGCAAGCGATGCTTTTGCCTGTGCAAGTGCTGCTTCCTTAGCCCTGAGGGTGTATTGTGCAGATTCAAGTTCATACTTGCTTACAATGTCTTTTTCTACCAGCGGCCTTACCTTTTCCACCTGCATTTTAGCGGCATCTACGTCAGCTTCTGCACTTTTAATGCTGGCTGTAGCAGTAATTACATCCTGGTCATACTGCGGGTTATTTATTTTAAAAAGCAACTGCCCTTTTTTAACAGCAGCACCTTCACTAACATAAATCTGCTCAATATAACCATCCACTTTTGGCCTTATTTCAATTACCTGCTGCCCCTGTATAGTGGCAGGAAAATCGGCATTTACCTTAACCTGGCGTGGTTGAACGGTAAGTACCTTATAATCTTTTACCTGCGCTGGACCGCCAAAGCCGCCCGGGCCACCGGGCCCGCCTTTTGATGGGTCGCTGCTGCCACAGGACAGGAACAGTAAACAAAGCACAATAGCAAACGGGTAATAAACTGGTAATTTCACCTGGTAAATTTTGGTTGGCAAAATAAAAGAATAAAGCGCAAGCACACGCGCTTATTTTACCAGTGGAAACGATTAAACTGAAGAGTATGCGACATAACTGGAAAATGAAGCGTCAAAATCCTGAAATGGTGCGACAAAAAACTTTATGCAATTAAAGAAAAAACAAAATATAAGCGGCTAATGTTTTTTACAGCATCAATACACAATACCTAAAACGCGCTGAACACTGTTTTACCACCTGTACTTAAGTTAATACCTTTAACTGCGCCTGTACCCTGGAAAGCAAACTGGAAGCCTACAATGTGGGCGCTTTTTACAGGCAACGGGCATTCAAAAGCAAGCCTTCCGTTTACAAAATACTTAATGGTTGTGCGCGTACTTTTGCAAGCGATATTAGCCCATTGGGAGAAGTCAACGCCGAAGCCGGAGAGATCTGCCTTTTTACCAGATACCTTTTGATCAACGCTCATTAAATTCAATTCAGACGCGCATCCTTTTACGCTTAATGGTATAATAATAGGGTCTGCATCAGTTATCAAAAAAATTGCGGTTAACTGGCAGGCAGCCGAACCATCGCTGTATTCATTTTTAACCTGTGCAGTGAATGAGAAATTGTTTACAGGCACACTGTCAAAATTGCCAAGGTTAAAATACTTAATAACAGGTGGCTGGGGTTGCAGCGGAATATTATTCTTCACAATGCCGCTGACAGGGAATGAAAGACTATCTTTATGCAGGTAGTCGCCCTGCTTTATATATACAGGCACTGGCTTATTTTCAATAATGCCCAACCACCCATCTGTAGGTATCAAAAGGCGGTGCTGTTTTACTACTTTTTGCCCCACCATAAGTTTTGCATCGTAATAACCTGGCTCGTAATACACAGATGTATGTTCATGCAGATTTTTATCCACCAGCGTTTTTGTGGATGGGTCCCATGACTGCTGGATAAATATTGAATCTTCCGGCGCTGCAGAAGCATCATACGAAAATACGACTGAGTTAGGCAGGCTGTGTGTTAGCCTCTTGCTGCTAAATTTGTACACACTTAAATCTACCGGGGGTTGCCCTCTTCTAAAAGCCCGTGCGCCAATCACGCTGCCCGCTACCACAAACAGTACTATTGCAGCAGCCACCCAATATTTTCTTGCCTTGCTTTTTACGGCCGGTTGTACAGGCAATAAAGGTGTTGTTGTATGCTGCATCAAATCCTCGCCCGTTTCAGCATTACCCGTATGCCCGGTTAAAGGGGTGGGCTGTTTATTAAAAGCACGCCAGCTTTCATACCCGGCAAATTTTGCCAGTGTATCCATCGTAGTTGTACTGGGCAGATGATTATATTCAACACGGCCCCACACCCTGCGCAGGGTGCTAAGGCTTAGAGATACACCGGTTTCCTCTAAAATACGCTCACTTATTTCTTCAAAATCTTTTGTTTGCCAGGTGCTGCTGTCACCCCAGTCGAGTTTCTTCTCAATAACAATCAATAATGCGTTTATATCCTGCAACATGAAATATGTATGATGCTTTTCGTAAAGCTACAAATATTTACCCCGGCGTGGCAGCCGCTTATAAAGTTTGTAGCGTGTTAACAAATTATTGCAGTTTAACCGCAATTCATAGAGTGTAAATTAATTATTTGAAAATCAATATGATAAAACTTGAAAAAACATGAATTAATTATGATAATGACCTGCCTGCATTGCCGGTTAGGTTTGTACACAAAATAACAGGCGATGCACCGTAAAGCAGCAAGAGGTTTAATAACAGCATTGGCAATAATACTGGCAGGCAGCATTTATGCCCAGGATACTATTAATTTTCCGCCACCGGTTATACCCGCTACCATCCGGGCAATAGAGGCAAAAGAAAATATTACAGTGGATGGAAAGTTAAATGAACCCTCATGGCAGGCTGCCCCCGTAACCGGCAATTTTTTTCGCATACAGCCCAGGCAGGGCGGCAATTATGCCTTTAAGACCTTTGTGCGGGTTTTATTTGATAAAAAGAACCTTTACTTTGGTGTATTTTGCCGGGATACAATTGGCAAAAAAGGAGTGCGTGTGCTTGATTTTACGCGCGATTTTACCTATACCCAAAACGACGAGTTTATGGTACAGCTTGACCCCCAAAACCTTAAACGGTTTTGCGTGTCGTTCGGCGCTACCCCGCTCGGTACACAGGGAGATATGCAGGTGTTTGACGACCAGCTGGTTGACCCAGACTGGGACGCACTATGGCGGGTTAAAACTACAGTTACTGACAGCGGTTGGTACGCAGAGTTTGCCATACCTTTTAAATCGCTGCGGTATGAAAGGCAAACGAACGATTCAACTGCGTGGAATGTAACCTTTTCGCGTATAGCAAGAAGAGATTATGAACAAACGGTTTTTCCTGCCATACCGCAAAGCTATTCGCCCTTCCGCATGGCTTACGGGGCGCAGCTAACAGGGCTGACACTGCCGCCCCCCTCCATCAATTTCCGCGTACAGCCATACAGCCTTTACCAGTATAATAAAAATACAGGCAGAGATGGTAATACCAATACCAGCAACAGCCTTAAAGCGGGTGGCGAAGCCAAGTGGGCCATAAACCCACATGCAGTATTAGACGCCACTATTAATACTGATTTTGCGCAAGCAGATGTAGATGCAGCCGTAAACAACCTTACAAGGTTTAATCTTTTCTTTCCAGAAAAAAGGCAGTTTTTTTTAGAGAACCAGGGAGTATTTGCCGGGGCTAATGTACAGGGGCTAAACCCATTTTTCAGCCGCAGCATAGGCCTGGCAAACACCCAGTTTAACGCAAACCCCATACCAATTGATGCCGGCCTGCGTTTTGTGGACCGCACCAGCGACAGGGCTTTTGCAGCCCTTTATGTACACCAACACGGAACAGATGACCAGGGTGCTGCAAACTTTGGCGTGCTGCGCTACCTTAAAAACTATGGAGAACAAAATAATATTGGTTTTATGGTAACGGACCGGCTTGACGAAGCAGATGCCACCAAAGGTTTTATTCAGAAAAACAACGCCACCTTTACGTTTGATGGCCTCATC
>DASZUX010000292.1:0-7192 GCA_035547455.1 Chitinophagaceae bacterium | reverse complement strand
CTTTTGTGGGTTTTGGGCTTGTATGCGGCAGGTAAGCACCAGCAGGCAAAAGGCAAAGGCTATTCTCATAGTAATTTTTTTTCCAAGGTATCAACTAACGCAAACAGCAGTTACTATATTTTGATAACCGGCAGCAGTTTCTACGCAGGTAACAACGCAACGGATGGAAACCGGGTATGCCGGCAAACGACTGCTGGCTTAACAGCATTATTAATTTATTTGGCGTAAATGATTTATTTTTCAAGCCAAAACCAGCATTACATGGCCGCAGAAAGCGCTAAGCAAAAACTTAACCTGTTTGATTTTACGATGATTGTAGTTGGTCTTGTAATAGGTATGGGTATTTTCAGAACAGCAGCCACTTCTGCAAAATCGGCCTTAAACCCGCAGGTATATTTTGCGGCCTGGATAGCCGGGGGAGTTATAGCCTTATGCGGAGCGTTAACTTATGCAGAAATAGGTTCACGCTACCCTGTTATGGGCGGCTACTACAGGGTGTTTAGTTATGCTTACCATCCCGCTATTGCATTTTCCATCAGCTGCATTATCCTCATCAGCAATGCGGCTTCTCTTGGCGCTGTGGCGCTTATTGGTGCGGGGTATGTATCACGTGCGGTGCTTGGCTATACCAATGACGTACTGAATATGATAATATCGGTAATTGCTGTGGCTGTTTTTTACCTTGTAAACCTCGCCGGTTTAAAAATGAGCGCCAAAACGCAAACGGTGCTTATGATAATTAAAATAGGCATGCTGCTGGTAATAGTAGGCGCACTGTTTATGCCTTCTATTTTCTATCATGGCACACCGGCTGATTATATTAATAAAAACCCCGACCTGGTTAATGTTAGCTGGGTACAGTCGCTCGGCCTTTGCCTTATTGCAGCATCTTTTACGTATGGCGGGTACCAGCATACCATTAACTTTGGCAGCGAGGTAAATAAGCCGCAGAAGTATATTCCCCGCGGTATATTTATGGGTATAGCAATAATTATTACCCTTTACCTGCTGGTAAATTTTGCTTATTACAAAGTACTGGGCTTCCAGGCTTTGGGCAATGAACATGAAATTGCCACAGTAGTAGTGGGCAAGATGTTTGGCGTAAGAGGGGGCAATATTTTTTCAGTCTTATTATTTCTTTCAGTGCTTACTTATGTAAATGGGCAATTGATGAGTAACCCGCGCATAATGCTTGCCATGAGTGAAGACGGCGTGTTGCCAAAAATATTTCAGAAGCGTACAGAAAAAAAAGAGGTGCTGCTGGTATCGTTAAGTGTGTTTGCTGCAATCTGCATCATCCTTGTGGTTTTTTCAAAAAGCTTTGAGAATATTTTAAACTTTACCATTTTCCTCGATTCCATGGGTATGGCAGCTTCTGCGGCAAGTATATTTTGGATACGGCCACGCACCAAACACCTCAATAATACCGGCATTTATAAAATGAAGTTATATCCTGTGCTGCCCTTAATTTTTATATGCGGGTATTTATTTGTGGCCGGCAGTATTGCAGTGCAAACACCAATGGCAGCCATCACTTCGCTGCTTGTATTGGCAGGGTGTATGATAATTTACTTTGTAACAAAAAATGTTAATACTCAAAAAAATAATTGATATAAAGCAATGGATATCTCATACATCATCAATGAATACGCCGAAGAACGCGAAGACTATTTTCGTGCAATAGCTCCGCCCATAGTGCAAACCAGCAATTTTGCTTTTAAAACAGTTGACGGGTTACGCAAAAGTTTTGAGAATGAGTACAGTACCTGGCTGTACAGCCGCGGCTTAAACCCAACCGTTGAAATACTGCGCAAAAAGCTGGCGGCGCTGGATGGCGCTGAGGACTGCCTGGTATTTAACAGCGGCGCAGCCGCCATTTTTGCCGCTGTATTGGCTAATGTAAAAAGCGGCGACCATATAGTAAGCGTGCGGGGCGTTTATACCTGGGCAAGGAAAATGTTTGAGGTAATACTCCCTCGGTTTAATGTAACGCATACTTATATTGATGGCACTGATATTAATAATTTTGATACAGCCACACAGCCTAACACCACCCTTTATTACCTGGAAAGCCCCAATAGCTGGACTTTTGAACTACAGGATTTAGCGGCTGTTGCCAGCCTTGCAAAACAGCGTAATATTGTTACAATATGCGACAATAGTTTTTGCACGCCCATTTACCAGCGCCCTTGTGAGTTGGGCATTGATTTATCATTGCAAAGCGCTACAAAATATATTGGCGGCCACAGCGACGTGGTAGCAGGGGTGCTAAGCGGCAGCCGTGCTATGATAGAACGTATTTTTAACAGCGAGTACCTGAATGTGGGAAGCGGAATTCAGCCGTTTAATGCCTGGCTGTTAATACGTGGTTTGCGCACTTTGCCGGCAAGGCTTGAGCGTATTACAAAAACTACGGCGGAAGTGGTAAGTTTTTTAAAGCAGCACCCGCTGGTAGAGCGGGTTATTTTCCCGTTTGACGAAACTTTCCCGCAACTGGCTTTAGCAAAACAACAAATGCGGGGCGCCTGCGGCCTGCTTACTTTTGTAATAAGAGCCACAACGGCAGAAGAAATAGAATCTTTCTGCAACTCGTTAAAACATATACTAATGGCTGTTAGCTGGGGTGGGCATGAATCACTTATCATACCGGGCTGCTCCTCGGTAAAAAGGGAGGCTTTTGATAAAACTAACGAGGCTCACCGCATGCTGAGGCTTTATACCGGGCTGGAGGAACCCGCTTATATTATAAACGATTTACAGCAGGCATTTGCGGGAATGGTGAAATAAGGCTAATGCCTGTTAACCCGCCCGCTTTCCGTTTATCTAAAAATTGGCCGCTTCACTGTCGGCTTTCTGTTATTTTTGTTGTATGAAGAATTTTCTGCTTGCATGTGTTCTTGTTTCTTCTGCTTTGGGAGTACATGCACAAGACACATGGGATTTGAGAAGATGCGTTGAATACGCTATAGCCAATAATATTTCTGTAAAACAGGCAGATGTTAATGCGCGTGTTAGCCAGTTACGGTCCAAACTTGCCCGGGCGGAGGTCTTTCCTAATATTTCATTCAATACTTCGGGTGGTTTAAACTTTGGCCGTTCTATTGACCCTACCTCAAACCAATATACTACCAATAGTGTATTTTTTCAAAGCTATAACCTTAACGCAGGAATAACCCTGTTTAACTTTTTCAGGATCAGGAACGACAGGAAAGCGGCTGAAGCCAATTTTACAGCAGCAGAAGTTAACCTTGCAGCGGCACGTAACAGTATTTCGCTAAATGTGGCTGCATCGTACCTGCAATACCTGCTTTCTATTGAAACTACCAACGCGGCAAAACTGCAGATACAGCAAACCACAGCCCAGTTAAATAATACCAGGAAACTGGTGGATGCTGGTAGCATGCCTGAGTTAAACGCCGCGCAACTGGAAGCACAGCTTGCCACCGACAGCAGCACGTATATTACAGACAAAGGCCTGGAGGAACAGAACAGGATTGCGTTAATGGGCATGCTTAACCTGGATGCCTCAACGTCCTTCCAGGTATCCGTGCCGGATGTTGATAAAATTCCGCTGGAGCCGTTTTCGGAACTGCAGCCGGATTATGTGTATAAACTCGCGCTTGCCACCCAGCCGCAGCAAAGATTTGACAGCTTAAGTATTGTGGCACAGAATTTTGCTATAAAAAGCGCAAGAGCGTCAATGTATCCTACTCTAAGCGGCTTTGCACAGCTTGGCAGCAACTATGCAAGCACTTTCCGCCAGTTGGGCGGCTATTATTCAACCGGTAAATATGATACGCTTGGGGTAGTACCTGTTAACGGTACCAATTATTATGCACTTACCCCCGGCATAGGCACCTATACTGTTAAACCTTCTTACTGGAAACAGGTGGGTGAAATTAACTTTAGCCAGGCATTCGGAGTGCAGTTAAATGTTCCGTTATGGAGTAACAGGCAGCTTAAAAATAATTATGAGCAATCTAAACTCACACTGGAAAACTTAAAACTCACCCAGCAGCAAAATAATATTACCCTGCAAACGAATGTTTACCAGGCCTACAGTAGTTCAGTATCGGCGCTGGAAAAATACAATGCTACCGTTAAGGCTTACGAGATAGATAATTATGCATTTGAACTGGCTTCAAAAAGGTACGGGATAGGCGTACTGTCAACCATAGATTATATTACTACGCAAAACAATATGTTTAAAGCAAAAATTGACCAGCTTTCTGCCCACTACGACTATGTTTTTAAAATGAAAATATTGGAGTTTTACAAGGGACGGGGCGTTAAATTATAATGATAACCATAGAAACAACTTCACATGAGCAAGACATTAAAATGGATATTGATTATACTGGGTGCCGTTATAGTGGTGGTGATAGCTTTAAAGGCTACCGGCGCTTTAGGCAAAGATGAAGGCGTAAAAGTTACTGCTGAAAAAGCAATGAGCCGCACTATTACGGAAACAGTAAATGCCAGCGGAAAAATATTTCCCGAGGTGGAAGTAAAGGTGGCATCCGACATATCCGGCGAGATAGTGGAGTTAAACGTTAAGGAAGGCGACACTGTAAGAAGGGGCCAGGTACTTGCCAATGTGTATGCCGACATATATGCCAGCCAGCGGGACCAGGCAGCCGCCCAGGTAGCGCAGAGCCAGGCGCAGGCCAGCAATTCGCAGGCACAACTGCAGGCGCTGAAAGCAACACTGGACCAGACAGAAGCTGCTTATAACAGGGAAAAGACCCTGCTTGACCAGAAAGTAGTTTCGCGCTCTGAATTTGAGCAGGCGCAGCAGGCATATCTTTCTGCCAAGGCAAATTACAACGCAGCGCAGCAAAGCATAAAAGCAAGCCAGGCGGCTATACAAAGCGCCCAGGCAAACCTGAACATGGCTTCTAAAAATGTTGACCGTACTACCATAACCGCACCTATGGACGGTGTTATTAGCCTGCTTGAGGTGAAAAAAGGGGAAAGGGTGGTAGGTGTTGCCCAGATGGCCGGTACGGAAATTATGCGTATTGCAGACCTGAGCAGCATTGAGGTACAGGTTGATGTTGGTGAGAACGATATACCTAAAGTAAAGCTGGGCGATAGTGCATTAATAGAAGTGGATGCTTTTAACAATCGCAAGTTTAAGGGTGTGGTATATAAAATTGCCAACCCCGTAACAACTACTGCAAGCTCTGGCTCAAGTTCTGTATCATCTACTACGGTAACCAACTACGAAGTACATATACGGTTGTTGCCTGATAGTTATAAAGACCTGGTTGTTAAAAACCAGCCATTCCCCTTCAGGCCGAATATGACAGCCAGCGCTGACATACAAACAAGCACTCATATCAATGTATTAAGCGTTCCGCTGAACGCTGTTACCACGAGGGATAAAAAGAGCGATGCCGCACCGTCTAAAAAAGACGACGCTTCATCATCAAACCAGCCGGCACAACAAGCCAATATATCTTCTGACGATGATGTACAGGAAGTAGTGTATTTGCTGCAGCCGGATGGTACGGTAAAAAAATACCCGGTTACTACCGATATACAGGATATTAACTACATACAAATAAAAAGCGGTATTAAGGAAGGTGATATGGTGATAACAGGCCCTTACGACGTTGTAAGCAAGCAGTTAAAAGATAACATGAAAGTAAAAGTGGTATCTAAAGACGAGCTTATGAATAGCAGTAAAAAACCTTAATAGTATAACCGGATAAATTAATTTTTGGGGGCTGTATAAAGCCCCCTTTTTAGTGTAAAAAACGCAGCCGGCTGGTTAGCGGCAGCCATTGTACCATCCGCACATTGTTGTTAAAATTAAAGCCGGCACGAATTATTGTTCATCGCCGCCGCAAATGCGGGGTAATGCCGTGGTTATGCAAAGTTTGGTTCCCGGTTTATGCATAGCGAAAAACAGGAATATTTTTCATGCCGGTTATTGCCTGGCAGGCATTGCTGTTATCTGCGTATTTTTGTCCCTTCAACAGGTTGCGTATGAAGTTTGGGATAATAGGCAGCGGAAGCTGGGCTACGGCGCTTGCAAAAATTCTTACAGATAACGGGAACAGCATAAACTGGTGGATAAGAAACAGCGAAACCATAGGCCATATAACACAGCGCAGGCACAACCCGCATTACTTAAACGCTGTTTATTTTGATAATAACCTGCTGAACATGAGCAGCAGTCTGGAGTATATAATAGAAGCATCCGGCGTGCTGGTGGTAGCTGTACCTTCTGCTTATGCTGATGATACATTAAGCGCCCTTAATACAGATGCTTTTAAAGGTAAAAAGATAGTATCGGCCATTAAGGGCATTTTGCCCGGCAGTAACCTGCTGCTGAACGAATACCTTGCGCATAACTTTAATGTTGATTTGCAGGATTATTTCGCGGTGCTCGGGCCATGTCATGCAGAAGAGGTAGCGGCTGAGAAACTCTCTTACCTTACTTTTTCAGGTATTGATGAAGCTACCGCGCGCACAATTGCTGGCCATTTTAAAACCGACTACCTTAATACTATTACCAACCACGATATAATGGGAGTGCAATACGCTGCCGTGTTAAAGAATATTTATGCACTTGGAGCAGGTATTGCCCATGGACTCGATTACGGCGATAATTTTTTAAGTGTGTATATTGCCAATGCTGCTGATGAAATGGTACGGTTTTTACGTAAGGCCAGGCTTGACAATAACGGGGAAAGCATAAACTATGCGGCCAGTGCCTATCTTGGCGACCTGCTGGTTACCTGTTACTCCCTGTACAGCCGCAACCGCACTTTTGGCAATATGATAGGTAAAGGTTATTCCGTAAAAGTGGCGCAACTGGAGCTTAGCATGGTAGCGGAAGGATATAATGCCAGCAGGTGTATGCACCTTAAAAGTAATGAGATTGGGGAATATTTGCCTATTGCCGACACCGTTTATAACATTTTATGGCAACAATTACCTGCTGTAAAAGCCTTTAACAAAATAGAAAGCCTGTTGGTATAACAATATATGTACCTTTAGGTATGCCTTTTTCTTTAGACATATATGGCAGTGTAATGATTGCAGCCCTTCTTATTATCGGGCTGGTAAACCTTGGCAGGCGCATATTCTCGCACAGGCATTAGGAAAATCAAAAAAAATCAGGTTTTTATTTTAAAAGGGCACATCAAACTGCCCGTTTGCTGCTACTTTTTGAGCAGTA
>DASZUX010000291.1:0-7317 GCA_035547455.1 Chitinophagaceae bacterium | reverse complement strand
TAAGCCAATCATTACAACAAAAATTATTACAGAGGTTATCGCCACAGCAAATTCAGTTAATGAAATTGCTGCAGATACCTACTGCCAACCTTGAAGAACGGATAAAAGAAGAACTTGAAGAAAATCCCGCGCTGGAAGTATCGGAAGAAAATCATGAGGATGAATTTGGCGATGAAATGGCGGATGAAATGGGGGCCGATGATGAATATGAAGCGGACGGGAGCGAGGAAGATTATGGTAACCTGGACATAAGCGAATATGTAAGCGACGGGGATGATGATATTGCCGATTATAAGCTGCGTGATGATAATTACCCCGAGATGGATGACAAAAAGGTGATGCCTTTTAAAATTGAAAACAGCTTTCATGAGATGCTGCTTGACCAGTTGGGCATGTTGTCGCTTGACGAGCGCAACTTTAAAATTGCAGAGCAGATTGTGGGCAGCCTGGATGACGACGGGTACCTGCGCAGGGAGCTGTCCTCCATAGTAGATGACCTTGCCTTCAGGCAAAATATTATGGCAACAGAGAAAGAAGTAGAGGAAATAATTAAAAAAATTCAACAATTCGACCCTCCCGGTATTGGCGCGCGCGACCTTAAGGAATGCCTGCTGCTGCAATTGCAGCGCCAGCTTGAAAGTGGCAAAGACGTATTAATGGCCATACAGGTGCTTGACAAGTATTTTGATGAATTTACTAAAAAACATTATGAAAAAATACAGCGCGGGCTTAACCTTAGCGATGATGACCTTAAAGATGTAATAGGCGCTATTATTAAATTAAACCCAAAGCCGGGCGGCAATGTTGGAGAAGTAAATAAGGCCGAAACCTATATTATACCCGACTTTTTTATTATAAATACCGGTGGCAAGCTTGAAATAACCCTTAACTCAAAAAATGCCCCCGACCTGCGTATAAGCGAAGGCTACAGGGACATGCTGAAAGAGTACGATAAGGGCAGTAAAAAAGATAAAAGGCAGAAAGAAGCCGTAATGTTTATAAAGCAAAAAATTGATTCGGCCAAGTGGTTTATTGACATGATAAAACAACGGCAGCATACACTGTACAGCACCATGGATGCCATTATGAATTACCAGAAAGAATTTTTTCTTACCGGCGATGAAACTACGCTGCGCCCGATGATTTTGAAAGATATTTCAGAAATAACGGGGCTTGATATATCTACTGTAAGCCGCGTGGCAAACAGTAAATTTGTGCAAACCGAGTTTGGCACCTACAGGCTTAAATTTTTCTTCAGCGAATCATTAAGCACCGACAGCGGGGAAGAAGTAAGCACCCGCGAGGTAAAGAAGATTTTGAGCGATTTGATTGAAGGAGAAGATAAGAAAAAGCCTTTAAGTGATGAGCACCTTACAGAACTGTTACAGGGTAAAGGATACAATATTGCCCGGCGCACAGTAGCCAAATACCGCGAACAACTGAATATACCCGTAGCAAGACTGCGGAAAGAATTGTAACTGCTTACCGGCAGCCGGCCGGCAAAAAATGATGTATGACTGAAGAGAGCCTGAGCATTAATCAACCTACTTTATTAAAAGTTGTTGCTAAAATATTTTCATACGTATTTCATCCCTTATTTATCCCTACTTATATTTTTATATGGTTAACTGTACAGTTTCCGTTTGCTTTTGTAGGGTTTAGCCCGCTTGATATGTTTATGCGGAAGATTACCGTTTTTTGGATGACGGCTTTTTTCCCGGCTTTTGGCACTTTTCTTTGCTGGCGGCTTGGGTTTATTGAAAGCATATTCCTGCGTACACAAAAAGAGCGTATTATACCCTACGTAATAAGTATGTTTTTTTACTGGTGGATGTGGTATTTAAGCCTGCGTGTATTTAACGGGCAAACCAGCCAGGGCCAACTGCCGGAAGTGCTTAAGTTTTTTTACCTGGGCATAAGCATATCTACAGTGTTTGGCCTTATTATTAATAATTTTATTAAAATAAGTATGCATGCCATGGGGGTTGGTGGTGCACTTATGTTTGTTATACTTACCGGTTTTTTTTACCATCAATACCTTGGGCGTGATATAAGCCTTGTGCTGCTGGTTACCGGCATAGTTTGCAGCGCCCGCCTTATTTTAGGCGAGCATGCCACCGGGGAAGTTTATACCGGGCTTTTTGTAGGCATGCTTTGCCAGCTTATGGCCTTGTGGTTTAGCGTGTAGGTTTTTTACAAACATCTTTTTACGGCAGTAAGTTTATGGGTTTTTATGCCGGTTATACTATTGGTAATGCCGGTCTCATCAATCGTGTCAATGCGTACATACCCTGCCGCATGAATAATAGTTTGGCTATCAAGCAGTATGCCTACATGCGTTATGCGGCCCTGGCCGTTATCAAAAAAAGCCAGGTCCCCGCACACTGCCTCCTCAAGAGCGCTTACAGGCGTACCCTGCGCGGCCTGTTGCCATGCATCGCGCAGCATTGCAACCCCCAGCAGCTTAAAAACCTGTTGTGTAAAACCGCTGCAATCAATACCAAAGCTGCTTTTACCACCCCACAGGTAAGGTGTATTAAGGTAGCGGTAGGTAAGCTGCTTTATAAAAGCATGGCGGTTACCAGCCTCAATAACAGGCATAAACATGTTTTCTTCCCCAAACTCTATAGTATATGGGCCAGCAGTTGTTTTAGCAAAAACAGGCGATGCCAGCGACAAGGGTATATTTGTGCCGTTTAACAGGGCTGCAGCACTTTTTGTTAAAGTACAGGTAAGGGGTTTAACAGCTTCAATATTTTCAATAGCTGTTACCTGGCTGTTGGCGCACCACCCTTCGTAACCGTCATACTGGCAACGCACTTTTGTAAAATCGCCCGTGGTATCCAGTATCACTGCCGCCTCTCCAAATAATAACTGGCTCACCATTTCAGATTTGTGCGATGGCTCTGCCCGCATGGGCACTACGGCCGCGATGGCAACAAGGTGTTGCATACGTTAAAATTTAAGGCAAATTATGGATTTTGCCCCGGGCAGCATCTTACTGGTATAAAAATATTTACTTTAACAGAGTGAATACCAACGCACCAGAACACATACCTGACCACGATTTGCTTGACCGGTTTTACAGCAGCAGGGATAACCAGTGGCTTGGCATTTTATTGCAGCGCTATACCCTTTTGCTGCTGGGCGTTTGTATGAAGTATTTAAAAAACGAGGAGGAAGCGAAAGACACGGTACAGCAGATATTTTTAAAAGTAATAACCGAGTTGCAGAAATACCGTGTAGATTATTTTAAAAGCTGGCTGTACATGATAGCGCGTAACCAATGCCTTATGCGGCTGCGTGACAAACATGCTAAAACCCCGGCTGAAATAACAGAAAAACTGGGGATACAGCAGGAGGAAAGCCATATTGCAGAGCTTACTGAAAAAGATAAGCTGCTAAGTGTAATGGAAAACGCGCTGCAGGAATTGAATGAAGAGCAAAAAACATGCGTAACTTTATTTTACCTGCAAAAAAAGAGTTACAGCGCTATTAGTGAAGAAACCGGTCTTACATTGCTGCAGGTAAAAAGCCATATACAAAACGGCAAGCGTAACCTGCGGCTGCTGGTAGAAAAGAAAATGAAGTAAATGGAAGATTTGACTAACATATTGTCAAGCGAGGATGAATTTACAGAAGACCTGCTGCTTGAATATCTTATGGGCAATACATCCGGTGAGGATGCCCATAAGGTTGAAAAGCAGATGGCTGATTCTGATTTTGTAAATGATGCCGTGGAAGGACTGCAGGCCATAAAATCGCCAAGGAAACTCAGCGATTATGTAACCCAGTTAAACAATAAGCTGCAGCAGCAACTGGAACTTAAAAAACAAAAAAAGGAAAAGCGGGAAATTAAACACCTTGGCTGGATTATACTGGCCGTAATACTTATACTGGCCCTTTGCATTTTGGGTTATGTAATAATACACATGGCCCGTGAGCATGAGCTGCACAGGCACTTAGACAGCGTATTTTTGGTAGTTGGCGGTAACAATAGATGTTGATTTTTTTGAATTGCCAGCTTAAATTTTTATGTGTAATGCAAGGCAGAAATAAAGCAAATCCAATCAAAATCTTCGTATGTTCGTAGCTGCTGACAGCAACGTGTAGTTATGACTATCTTCTCCAAAATCATCGCAGGGCAAATACCCAGTTACAAAATAGCAGAGGACGATAAATTTTTTGCTTTTCTTGATATATTTCCGCTGGTAGAAGGCCATGTGCTGGTTGTGCCCAAAACCGAGGTAGATAATATATTTGATTTACCTGGCGATTACCTGGGAGGCCTGTTGCTTTTTGCCAGGCCTATAGCCAAAGCCATTGAAAAGGCCTTTGACTGTAACCGTTGCGGCATTGAAGTGGTAGGCCTTGAAGTACCGCATGCCCACGTACATTTAATACCTATTAACAGCGCCAACGACCTGAATTTTACCAAAGGCAAGCTTACCATGAGTCCGGAACAGCTAAAGGCTGTGCAGGAAAAAATATTGCACCACCTGTAAAATTGCCGGGTATATGCAGCAATAGTACACTGCCGTTTTTTTATAAACAATTAAAGTTGTTACCTTTACTATATGCCTTTCTTCCGCAATTTTACATACTGGATTGATAAAAGAAAGTGGAAATACGTTTTCCTGCTTACTATGCTGGAACTTTCAGCGGTACAATAGTGCATCTGCAGCACACGAGTGCGACGCAACCATAGTTTAATACTTGCGCAAAAGCCCGGTTAAAATAATATTCTTACATGCCTGCAACAGGGGCCGGGCAGGTTACTTATTTACTAAACAAACATTAATTGTATTGCCATGCCACATTATATAAAAGCCGGCCAGGTGCCGCACAAACGACATACACAATTCCGTAAGCCGGGCGGTGCTTTATATGCTGAACAGTTATTTGGTACTGAAGGGTTCAGCAGCGACAGCAGCCTTATGTACCACTGCCACCCGCCCACCGTGATTATACATACCGAAGCGCCGTATAATGTTATGCCGCATATAGCGGAGGAAAAAATGCTGAAACACCGCAGCTTTGAGGGCTTTAAAATACAGCCGGCTGCGGATTATTTGCAAAGCCGGGTACCTGTACTTGTAAATAATGATTGCCATATTGTGCTGGCAGCCCCGCAGCAAAGCATGCAGGGCTATTTTTATAAAAATGCCGATGCTGATGAAGTAATTTTTATACATGAAGGGGAAGGAAAACTGGTAACACAATATGGCGACCTTGGCTTTGGCAACGGCGATTATGTTATTATACCGCGTGGCACCATTTACAGCATTATATTTAATACTGTTAATAACAGGTTGTTTATTACAGAAAGCTTTAGCCCTGTACGCTACCCGAGAAAATACATAAGCAAGTATGGGCAATTACTGGAACACTCACCTTATTGCGAGCGCGATATACGCACGCCGCAAAATCTGGCTACTATTGATGAGCAGGGCGATTTTGTAATTAAAACAAAAAAGAAAGGGCGTATGTATAATATTCACTACGGCTATCACCCGTTTGATGTTGTGGGCTGGGATGGTTGCTGCTATCCTTTTGCTTTAAGCATTCACGATTTTGAGCCAATTACCGGCCGCGTACACCAACCCCCGCCCGTACACCAAACTTTTGAAGCGCACAACTTTGTGATATGCAGCTTTGTACCACGGCTGTTTGACTATCATCCGCTGGCAATACCCGCACCATATAACCACAGTAATATAGACAGCGATGAAGTAATATATTATGTTGATGGCGATTTTATGAGCCGCAAAAACGTAACCCGTGGCATGATAACGTTGCACCCCGGCGGTATTCCGCATGGGCCACACCCCGGTGCAGTGGAAAAAAGTATTGGCGCAAAAGAAACGAAAGAACTGGCAGTAATGGTGGATACCTTTAACCCGCTGCAGTTAACTGTAGAGGCGCTTGCTATTGAAAACCCGCAATATGTAATGAGCTGGGCGGAATAAAATAAAATTTAATACCCCCTGCGGTTTAGATATTGGCGATATTAAATTTAGTGTTCAGCAATCGCTGTTTCCAGGTTATGCGTATGTATTGTTTTTTAAACCAGGATTGCTATGCCGCTAAAAGTAATAGGATCCGGTATGGGGCGTACCGGTACCCACACATTAAAAATTGCCCTTGAACAGTTAGGTTTTGGTAAATGCTACCACATGGTTGAATTGCTTAAAAAGCCATCTGACCTTATTTATTTTAAAGCAGCAGAGGAGGGCAGGCCGGTAGAATGGGATAAAATGTTTGAGGGCTTCCAGTCGGCGGTTGATTACCCTTGTACGCGTTACCACACACAACTGATGAAACAATACCCGGAAGCGAAAGTAGTACATACCATACGTGAACCGGAATCGTGGTACAAGAGCGCTTCGGAAACCATATTCTGGGCCAGCAAGCCATCGGCAGGCAGGGTTTTTAATATGATGATACGGGCGCCCTTCTCTAAAAACATACGGCAGCGAATGCCCGTTCTGCAATATAACGGCAAGTTGCTTGACTGGGAATTTGGCGACATTACTGATAAAGATGCGGTACTAAAACGGTATAACGATTATAATGAGAAGGTGGTGGCAAGCATACCAAAAGACCGGTTGCTGGTGTATAATGTAAAAGATGGCTGGGAACCATTATGCCGGTTTTTAGAGGTGCCTGTGCCTGCGGAACCTCTGCCACGAACAAACACAAAAGAAGGTTTTATTAAAGGCGTAAAGATATTAAGCAAAGGCGGGCCGATACCAGGTAGCATGTGACAAAAACGGGCGGCTACTGTATCAAAATCGTACATTGCCGCTATATGCTTTTTTGTTGTTACGAATTGGTTATAAACAAATTATAATAATGGTATTATTTTGGCCTCACTTTACTGGTTGCCGGTGCTTTTAACCGGTAAAACCAGTAAAACAAAATCTGCATGGTTAAAAATTATCTGAAAATTGCATGGAGAAATTTGATGAAGAGTAAGGTGTTTTCTTTCATCAATATTTTTGGGTTAACTACGGGTATTACCGTGTGCATGATGATATTCCTGTACGTGATGAATGAATTTAGTGTGGACGATTTTCATGTAAACGGCAAAAACATTTACCGTGTAATGCGCAGTTACGACCCGGCAAAACCACCAGCCCCATACGTATCAGGCCCGTATGCACCGGCTTTGATGAATGACTTTGCAGGAGAAATAAAACAGGCTGTGCGTGTAATGCCTGATAACGACCTGCTTGCATACAATAATCGTTCATTTAACGAGAAAAATGTTTACCTGGCTGACAGTAATTTTTTTAGCTTTTTTACTTTTCCTTT
>DASZUX010000290.1:0-1896 GCA_035547455.1 Chitinophagaceae bacterium | reverse complement strand
ACGGGTCAATGGAAATTTTTTCAAGTATTGACCCCAATTTGTGAAAATTTTTCTCAAACACCTTTGAAATACTGCGATGTCTTTTGGAAAAATCGCGCAGCACTTGTACAAGCATCTCCCGCTGCTGTTTTTCAGGCATTGATAAAATAGTCTGCACCAGTTCCATCCCTCTCTCCTCACCATTATAAAAAAACCTTGCTATTACCCTGCTTGCATCTGGTTGAAATATTACGTTTCTGCGAGTTACAGTTACCGGCATAATATTGGAATTTTTTTATGACTCTCCTGCAATTATTGTACCTGCCTCAGCAATACCGGAAATTATACAACAGGCAAAACGCCTTGTATAAATTATTTATAAATGCATACCTGGCTATGGCCCGGTTAAAAAATGTAAAAAAGCCGGCCAAACGGCCGGCCTCTTTATAATAAAGCCTGATGCTGCT
The DNA here is from genome assembly GCA_035547455.1 of Chitinophagaceae bacterium. GTDB lineage: Bacteria > Bacteroidota > Bacteroidia > Chitinophagales > Chitinophagaceae > JABDFW01. Next base: position 1,450 of record DASZUX010000290.1, on the reverse strand, counting down.
ATTCATCAATTTCTTCACCCGACTGTTCATTAATAAAGCTTTCGGCTATACCGGTTAATGTCTCATCAGCCTGTTTTTCCTCTTCAAGTGTTTGTTGCAGTAATAATGATGCTTCATTTGCACCAAGTACCCGCGCAAACTGCACTAATGTACCATAAGTGGCAATTTCATAATGTTCGGCCTTTTGCGCAGCTAAAATAAGGGCAGCGTCTCTTGTAATTGTATCGTTTTCTGTGTCCCTTATAATTGATTCAGCTTCGCTGATAATACCTTTAATTGCAGCGCATTTTTTGGTGTCGGGCTCCTCGCCTATAGCAGCAAAAACCTGTTCAAGTCTTGTTACATGTCCCTGCGTTACGCCGCGATGTTCGTTAAAAGCATTTTTCAGGTTGGTGGTAGTAGCCTCATCTCGCAGTGTTTCCAGCGCATCAACAAGATGTTTTTCCGCATAATAAATATCCTGCAGGCTTTCAATAAAAAATTTACGCAACCTTGAGTTTTCTGCTAAGCTGCGTTCCGTGGCTAAAACTGTGCTTTCCATAATGGTTGTTTTTAAATGATTAAAAAAGGTAATTAGCCACACTTATTGTGCCATATAGGGCATTGCAGCGTTAATTATTTTTAACGCTAAACATAACTGCATTAAAAGATTTATGCACGCTTTTTGCCCCTGTAGTATTATTTAATAATTAAAACTATGTACTATGTTTTCAATTATCTTTTTTGGCGTTGCGGGTATTGTGGCAATATTCTTTTTAGTCTTCCTGCTTATACGTAATAAGAAAAATCAGCAAAGGCAGGCAGACAGTGATACTGGCACCCGCCGAAAAATATAAATTACACGGCGTTAAACGCCATTTAGTTATATAGTAAGCATTAAAATGTTTTGCTAACCAGTTAAATAACTCATATAAAATTAAATGCTATGGCAGGTAGTACATCTTTATACATCGTAATCGCCTGTTTTTTTGCGGTAATGTTTATCGCAACTATTTTTACTAAAGGGGCTGCTGTATGGCCTTTGTACTTTGCAGCAGCAGGTATTGCATTATTCCTGGTTAGAATTTACAGGGGAGATGATTAACGGCACACATTTTACAGAGTTTTTTGAAGATTTTTTAAAAGGGAGGGTTATTTTTCTTCCCTTCCAAAAACCCGTCTTAGTTCATTTTTGGCTTTTTCAAGTAAACGCTTTCTTTTAGCGGGTAAATTTTTGCCAGCCCGGTTGATGTAAAAATTAAGCATTGACATAGCTGATTGATAAGGGGTGCCTTTCCGTCGCTTGCTCCTGGTAGCTGACCGCTTAAGCGATTTTGCGATGCCGAGAGGACTGTCTCTTTTAAATACACTATTTTCAAGATCTAACGCGTTACTTATGCGCGTAACCCGCCCAGACCATTTACGGCTTCCTTTTTTATGTTTCTTATATGTTGTGCCATTCATTTTGTTT
>DASZUX010000289.1:0-3954 GCA_035547455.1 Chitinophagaceae bacterium | reverse complement strand
CGCAAACATATTCTGGAAAAGGCGGCGTTTGCAGGTGTGGCCTCCAGTTAGGATCAAAATATTTATTAATCACCGTTTCCGGCCTTACAGTATTGTATGCGTACTTTGAATCCCAGCAGGCAATAAACGCGTCAAACAGTGCAATAGCTGTTTTAGCATACGCATACACTGTGGTATTGTAATCGGCTTTGGCCTGCTTTGCTGCAATACCAACAATGCTCATCCAGTGACCGGGCGGCGAAAATTTTTTGGTGCTAAACATTGCATGGCCGCTAACATTCAGCTTAAATGGGTTGTCATCCCAAAAGTCTGCAATATGCGCCTGCTCGGGCGTTAAACTATCAACTGCTTTTTTGCTGGCTATTATTTCCCTGTAATATGCACTGCTGCTGTTAACCACGTCAAATTTATACGGCGGCGGTGGTAAAAATTCATTTGAACTGTCAAGCACTACAGGCCTTATCATCGTCCAGTGGGGTTCTGCAGCAGGCGAATATGCCGGTGGTGTAGGTACCCATCTTGCCGGGGAATCATTATACACGGTGTACTCAGGCATACCTCTTGTTTCTTTATAATTATCCTTCCTGCTCCAGGTCATAATTACAGCGGCAACGGTATCAGCATATTTTACTGAGTTATCATAAATATCAGCAGGCATACCATGATCTTTTGCCAGGTTTTTAAGACTGTCCACGTAATCTTTAGTTTCGTTTTCAGAAAATGTAACAGCCTCACCCAGTTTCCAGAATGCCAGTAACGATGCAAAGTTGTAATCAATCTTTACTCCTGCCGCAGGCTTCGGCACAAAGGATAGCCCCTTTGCCTGCCCTGCAAGCGAATTGTAATGGCCTGGGTCTCCTGCTGCTATAACCTCGTACGCAGCAATATTTGCATACATATAATTACGCGAAGCAACGATGGGTGAAAAGTTATTATTCATCACCACGCTGTTAAGCTCATAAACCGTTTTGCAATAAATATCGGGGTTATTGAATATTACATTATAATCTGACGCTACAGGATGTTTTGTTGCGCACGAAGCCCATACAATAACAACCGCCATTGCCATAAACACCTTTTTCATATTACCACTGCTGAATTTGCCTGGGTATAATACATGCAAACATTGCTACCTGGCCGGTAAACTGTGACATGTACTATATTAGGGGACCGTTTTGAATGCTTTTTAAAACATTCAGAATTAAAATACAATTGCCTTAAAAAATTAGAGTCACCGTTTAACCATATTGCCTTATACACGAACATGCCTGCTAATTACACAGCAAGCATAAAAGTTAAGCATATACCGAAAAACTCTGCTTGTGTCCCAAAATCAGCAAGGAGGTTGCTCAGGACAATCGTGAAAGGGAATTGTTTTTTGAGAATCGTTGGTGGGCTTTTCGTAGGCAGCTCTGCTTGTTATGAAAAGATTTGAATAATCAGCATAGTATTTATCATAATCACTGAACATACTCTTGGCTGTTTCAGCGCCTCCGGGTTTTTTTGAAGAGGATGTAGTATTCAGGTCATTAGCCATCTTAAAAAAATCATCACGGGCAGTTTGCAAGTGCATTTTATTTTCATCAGGCAGGCACAATAAAATCAGCTGCCCATCCTGCACTTTACGTTTAACATATTTATACAACTTGCCGTCCAGTGTAACTTCTCCATCTACCCTCTCAAAATCCTTCCAGTTGGTTTGGTATGGCAGAGAGATGGGTATTTTTATAGTAACCAGGTCCCTTTCGTTATAATTACTGTTGTCAAGTGATGCTTCTACGCGTGCATCAGCCTGCATTTGAGCAAAATAAAATACCAGCCTGTATCCTACAATATTAAAGAGGAATAGCCCAATGAAGAATATGGCAGCCAGTTTTTTCATTTTGGTACTACAACGATACAGAATTTTTTAGATACTGTAAAATATTTTTAACAAACCCGCAACATTCTACCCGGCAACAGCCTTTGGCTCTGATAAATCCCGGCCATGTGTATTTTGCCGCTCTAAGGTCCAACGCCTTGTCATGGTTGTTTCTATCCATAAATTTCCGCTTTTACGCAGTATTTTAACAGGTAATCCTATGGTGCGGGCAAACATATTTTCAAACTCCCCCACTGTAATAGTTGCCGGGTATTTTATAATGCAATGGCGTATATTCTTTTTAAAGTCATTAATTCTTAATGCCGGCAAAACAAATCTCCCGGCGCCATTACCCTGCCGCGAAAAGCTTATAAACTCAACCCGCAGGTACGGAAATGCAGTATTAAATTCGCGCTGCACCTCTTCAATTTTCTTTTGCGCCTCTATTTCTAATTCCACGATTATTACTTTTACATTCAGCAACAAAATTATTTTAAGAGCGCGCGCTTTAGCCTGATTTAACTGGGGTTACAGGGTGATTTTTATCATTTTTTTACGCCCTGGCGTCTTATATCACATCAAAAGCGATACCTAAAACATCACTAGCTTTTTTTATATGCTTTACAAAGAATTGCCAAAAACACCCGGCCTTTTTATTTCTCTTTTATAGCAGCATTAATATTATTTTCTACTTTACAGTATATGTTTTTTTCTCCGCTCCTACACCGGTAATAGTAAGGCTCTTCCACGCTGCAGGCAGTTTAACTTTTAGCTGTGTAATACCTCCGGGGGTTATTTCAAGCCCGCCAAAGCCATTCAGCATGGCCTGTATCATTCCGCCGGCACCGGTGGCAAAGTATGGGTTATTGCCGGTAGCAGTTTCAGCAATCACGCCAAACGGAGGGCGCATATTTGGGGTATATCCATTTTTAAAACTTTTCAGTGCCTCATCCGGTTGGCCAAGGCGTACATGTAAAATAGCGAATATGGCATGTGTCATAGCAGGGCCTTCGCCTACACGTGGCTCGTAGTAGTCCAGGTCCCGTTTTATGGCCGCTGGGTCCGTAACCTCGTGCAGGGGGTAAGCAAGCAGGTTTACATCTGCCTGCTTAATTTTTTCACCGTTGTATTGTGCATGTTCTTTTACAACCCCATCATCAAACTTTAAAATAGGTATGTTATTAGCCACATTCATCCAGTCAGCATCGGGTGTTATTCCTAAAATTGCAGCTGCTTTCGTGGCATATTGCAGGTTGGCTTTGGCCGCAGCATTGGTAAAGGCATTATTGTCAATATTCTCTGCCCATTCATCCGCTGCCACAACATTTTTAATATCGTAATGGCCGGGGCCGTTACGTTCAACCCGGCTTGCCCAAAAGTCTGCAGTTTCTTTCAGCAATGGCCACCCTTTTTCCCGTAACCAGCTTTTATCCTGCGTAACACAGTAATAGTTCCATGTGGCAATAGCTATATCTGCCGTAATATGATGCTCAAACGGCCCGCTTAAAGCCCATACAGGCGTTTCTTCATTGCCGCTGGCTGCACTCTCCCAAGGAAACATAGCCCCCTTATAGCCATGCGAAAAAGCGTTGTGTCTTGCTGCCTCTAACCGCTGGTAGCGGTATTCCAGCATTGACTTTGCAATTTCCGGGTGCAGCAACAGCAGTGAGGGATACATCCACAATTCAGCATCCCAAAATGTATGGCCGTTATATCCCAGCCCACTTAAACCCATTGGTGAAAGGCTGTACGCAGTGCCGGTGCGAACGAAAGAATATAAATGATAAAGCATGCTTCGCACTTCGCGCTGGCTCTCATTATCCCCATCTATTACAATATCACTTTTCCATAGTGAATCCCATGCATTGTTATGAAACTGTACAAGCCTGTCGCGGCCTTCCAGCGCGGCGAATATGGTAAGACGTTCCGCCTCGTTCAGGGGGTCGTCGTCATGCGCAGAGGTAATGGCAGAGCCGGCCACCGCATAGTGATACTTCTCTCCTGCCTTTAAATGCTTTTTAAATTTAAGCAGGTGCATATTATTATCCCACATTTCATGTATTACTGCCGGCTCGCTGCCGTGTGGCTCGTCA
>DASZUX010000288.1:0-3134 GCA_035547455.1 Chitinophagaceae bacterium | reverse complement strand
AACGTGCTTAAAGTGGCCAAAAATGACGAAAGCGATACATTTAAAACAAAGGCCACATTTGTGGAGCTTGCCCCAAACCCAGGCAATATACAAGCCGGCGGCACCGTTGTTGCCACACCACATAATTACCTGGTAAATATTAACCTGCTGCAACAGCAGGGTATGTTTATTAAATGCAATATTGACGGCACAGTTCAACTATCGCAGTTAACAAGCGACGACGATAAAAAAAATGGCACGTTTAATATTATAGCAGGGCTTGATGCAAACATTAAAAACGCCGTTTCTTTTCAAGTGTACAGCTACGGGCAGTATTACCTTAAAAACCAAAACGGCGCACTTAAGGTTGATAAGCTTAAGAATACAGCAACATTTAACACTAATGCCACCTTTGTAACCGTTCAGGGGCTTGCGGGTAACGGCTACTCCTACGAGGCAGCCAACCAACCGGGGCATTATATTGTGGCAGATAATGGTGTGCTTAAAATTAGTAAAGATGATGGCTCCGCTGCATTTAATAAAGCCGCCACATTTATGGAAATGCCGCTTGAACCCAAGCCACAGGCACCTGTAAAAAAATAATAGCAAGGTAATAAAAGCTGCCGCAATATTTATACACAGCCTTTGTTTAAGGGGTTTACGCTTAAAAGTTTGCGGGTGCGCGGAAGTTTTACTCACCCGCGTCCTGGCACTGTTTATGTAAACTGACCACGCAAAGAGCGCTTTGCCAAGCCGGATAGCTGGCAGAGAAGGTTGCTTCTCCCTGCGCAGAAAAGAAAACCCTGCAGCAAGTTGCGGGTTTTTATACCACCTTTTTTACATTAAGGGCGTTAAGGCCGCGGGGGCCGCTTTCAACCTCAAAGGTTACTTTCTGGTTTTCGCTTACCCTGTCGGCTAACTGGTTTACGTGCATAAAAACGCTTTCCTGGGTTTCAAGGTCTTTTATAAACCCAAACCCTTTGGCCTCGTTAAAAAAAGTAACTATACCGGTGCGCACAAGGTCTGCGGGGTCGGGTTTTACGGCTTTTGGTGTGCTTACCTGTATATCTTCCGCCCGTATTTTTTTGCGGTTGCGCAGGTCGGGCGGCGTGCTGGTAATGTTGCCGTTTTCGTCAACGTACGCCATCATTTCTTCAAGGCTTTTGCCTTTATCGTTATTTACTTTACGCTGCTCCATTTTTTCCAGCTTGTCCTGGCGTTTTATCCTTTTTTTCTTATCCCTGTCTTTTTTCCCGGATGTTTCCCCGAATTTACTCATACGCTTTTCTTATTTGATACCGTATAAAGGTCGGCTTTTTATTTGGAAAATCCCACGAAATGAAAGAATAGTGCAGCGGAATGAAGTGCCTGTGCAGGGCAAGAGCGCTCTATGAATGCAGGAAGGGGCAACAAAAGTATGTGCCTTGCTACCAAAGGCACCCGAAGGGCGCGGTAGCGCCGGCGCAGGTTTCCCCAAAAAAATTAAATGTTGTAGTATTTAAGCGCGTTCCATATACCGTCATTCTCTACATCATCGGTTACGTAGTCGGCTATTTGTTTCACGGCCGGCATTGCGTTGCCCATGGCCACCCCAATGCCGGTAGCCTGCAGCATGGTAATATCGTTGCCGCCGTCGCCGAAGGATATGGTTTCAGCTATATCAATACCAAAATGCCCGCAGAAAAACTCTACACCGCTTTGTTTGCTCAGGCCTTTTGGGTTAACATCTGCAAACGATTGTGTCCACCGCGAGGCAATACAATTGGGCATCACCTCCTGCATAAACAAATCCTCTTCTTCAGGGCTAAGAAAAATATTGCCCTGCAGCACATTAACCAGGTCTATATTGTCCTTATCCACCAATGGCGGCAGCGGCAGGTTTACATGCGCGTGCATTTGCACTACCTCAGGTGCAGCGCTGCTTATCCTTGCTCCATGCTCGTACATAAGCGAATAGCTCATGGCATGTTTATTACTGTAATCCAGCAAGCTGCGAATATCTTCGGGGTTAATGGTCTGCCTGTATAAAACATCACCATCGTGCGTGGCACAACAGCCACCGTTAAAACAAATAAAGCCGTCAAATGCCAGGTGTTTTATATGATCAATGGCAGTAATGGAACGCCCGGTAGATACGATGACTTTGATGCCCTTGTTCTGCAGGTAGTTTATGGCCTGCACTGCGGAGACGGGAACAGATTTTGTTTTAAAACTTACCAGAGTGCCGTCAATATCAAAAAAAGCAGCTTTAATAGTAGCCATGCTGCAAATATAGTTTATCAGCGGCCGATGCGGTTACTGGCAGGCTGATTGTAATGGTAACTTAATTTTATGAGTACCTTTATTAGGGGAAATGAGTAACAGGCAGGAATAGGGGGTGCAAAAGCTGGTTTATAAGAAGGGTGACCCTGTCCCGATACATCAATTGTCACAGGTGACCTCCGCAAGCGGAGAACAATTGAGGCAGCGGGAGTTAATCCAGGTGCCCTGCGGAACACCTGGATTAACGGGGCACATTCGAGATTTTATTCCAATAAATAACTTATTTTGCAGTTATTCTTGCTTATAAGAACGCATAACTAAACCTTTATTTTATATGAGCGTTGCAAAACTGCCCGCAGACTTTGAATTTCTAAAAGACATGTATGAGGATGGCTATTTCCCCAACTTTTTGGTGGACAAAGTTAAAAGCATCATTCAGGAAACTGTTAGCTACATAGAGGAAGGTAACCACTCTACAGAAGACATTCAAACATCCTTCGACGAAATGACTTTGAAAATAAATGCCCTGCAGGATGAGTTTGAAGAAAATGACAGCGAAATTGAATCAGTTGCCCGCGATTCAATAGGCACCACAGTAGAAAGTATCCTCACCTATTTTAATATTGATATTGATACGGAAGAAGCGATAAGGGAAAGAGATTGGTAATGCAGGTTAAAATATTATCCGGCGCCTGCCAGCTTATTAGGAAAGTTGTTAGATGGGGATAGGGGCATGTCATAGCCGCGGCGGAAGTTAATGAGACACAGCCTCGCCGCGCTATACGAACAAGTGGCCTCCGCAAGCGGAGAACACTTGCGTCAGTGGGAGCAAAACCAGGTGCCTTGCGGAACACCTGGAGTAACGGGCTGGTATTTTTACATTAACTTAACTA
>DASZUX010000287.1:0-17660 GCA_035547455.1 Chitinophagaceae bacterium | reverse complement strand
TTTTTGTTATAAGGGCTGCAGGTATAGGTTTATCCAGGGGAAACTGTACCGCACCTTTGGATGATTTGTAATTTGAAAATTCCTGCTGAAAACTGGCAATACCCGAAGCTGTAGGATAAAAGCCTATATGCCCTGTATAACCGGCAAAATAAACCAGTACCCCATTTTGCTTATAGGCCGGCATGTTATAACTGATAATTTCTGTGGCTTTGGGCAATGCTTTTTTTAGCACCGTACGCATTTGCTCCAGTTTTGCCTGTACGTCCGGGGGGAAGGTGGCTATATACTCGTCCACTGTTTTAAATTTTACCGGTTGCATAGAACTTGCTATTGATAATTGCATTATTGCATAACACAAACATACTAACTGGTTTGCATGCCCGTAACCGGTAAATACGACAAGTACAGGGAGGAATTGCGACAAGAATCGTTAAAACCTGTACCGCATTAACCGTATCATAGTTTTAAATTGTTTAAAAAGCCCCATACCGCCATACAGCAGCCTGAAAAATAATGGCAGCTTTTTCATAAATTTTGATGCGAACAACGGCAACGCTTCCACTCTTTTTAGTACGGGGTTAAGGGCATCTACTGTTACGGGGTCATCTACCGCCCATTTATGTTCTGCTCCGGTAGTCTCTTTCAGTTTTTGGCGGCCGCCTTTAATGGCAAAGCTGCTCATTACATCAAACATTATTTCACCATGTGCAAAATGGTTGGTAAGCCCGGTAAGCAACATTTTTACGTCCGTTTCGTTAAGGTATTCAAAAACACCCTCCGCTATCACCAGCACATTGCGGCTGCGCGGAATATCAGCAAACCAGCCCGGTGCCGTTACAGACGATTGGAGCATGGTGTAATTACTGTTATTGCTGTAAAAATTTTTACGCAGCGCAATTACTTCGGGAAAATCCACGTCGTACCAACTTACCTGCGGGCCGGGGTTTATGCGGGTATAACGCGTGTCAAGCCCGCAGCCCATATTTATAACTACTGCCTCAGTGTGTATTTGCAGCAGCAGTTTCAGCCATTCGTCATACTGGCGTGCCCGTACTACAATTATATTATTATTGCCAAAACTATCAAAGCGTGTAAAATCGTAATCAATGCTTTCTAATATTTCCTCTGCCTTTGCGTCATGTAAAATGGAACGCGGGGCACGGTTATCCAATGCCTTTGCGTATAAGGTAATCAATAGTGTTTCCTTCTCCTGTGTTAACAGTATCTTCGGCGTGCTTTGCATCGGTTAGCTTTATATTAATAACGTATTGCAAAATAGCAATATTTGTGCTAAACATCTTATTACAAGGGCTTTTTGCAAATAAGACAGGACTAATAGCCGGAATGAAATTTTATGACAACTATTAATATTCTTCTGCCAGCTTTTTTAACCGGTGCAATGCTACCATCCAGAAAAAGTTAAAATGATGATAAATGGCCTCCGTTGGGAAATTGCGGATAGTTAATGACAAGCCAGTACCATCTTCTGCAGCCGCAAGCCTGAACTCGAGTATTGTATAATTTTCTTCTTTATCTGCCAGCCTTGATAGTGAACTTAAATGTGTATATATTAACAGTACAGGTTTTTCAGCCTTCAGTACAATACCACTGTTTTTAAAACCAGCTTTATACCAATCGCCGGTTATGGTAATGTTGCTACCCTGCTGCCAACTGGTATTAATTTCAATGGGTGTATCAGCCATCCATCGCTGCATTAAAGCGGGTAATGTTAAAGCCTTCCAAACTTTAGTTACAGATGAATTAATAAAGATTTTTTTGAAAATTGACTGCTCCATAGGCCGTGTAAGTTACCGGCACCTGCCGGTTGCCGCCGCAAAAGTTTTTCACAGGCCCGATAAGATGCTCCTGTAGCCGAATAAACAGAACACCGGATTTTTCTCGCACGCTTTTTGCCCCATATTTTCATCTTAAAAATACCTGACGGCGTATGAACAAGAAATTATGGGTACTGGGATTAACTGCTGCCGCCTTTTTAACAGGCGCAATTATTTTATCTGTTTGCAATGAAAAGACAAAACACAGGAAGCGCCTTGCAATTATAAGTGATGCAGGCTATGAAACTGCGCACGATGTGCATTTTCCGTTAGAAAAACGCCAGCACCGCCTGAAAGGATTGTTTAAAAAAGGATAACTTATTCCCGGGTTACATCATTATATTGAAAAATATTTTTGGCATTTTTTTGAGACACCTGCCTGTTTTTTCTATTTATACCAGGTAACATACATTAAAAAACATACCCCAGGAGATAGCCGCAGAAGCAGCACTTTAATTGTATGCCCTGTTGTTTGCTCCAAAGCAAACTTTAATTTCCAATTATTAAAAAAAGACGAAAATTATAGTTTAAATAATTAATAATGAGTAATTTATATGTTTTTGCATTCCTCCCTCCCCATTATGTTTTCCCGCTATTTTTCCTGCCTTTTGCAAGCAATGCAAGCTGGAGGGGTGGCGGCAGCAAAATGCATGGGCGTGCGCCCGCAGGATTGAGTTTTTTAAAATTTAATTTTATCTTGTTACTAAATAATTGATATTAAATTAGTTACAGTTTTTTACGTTCCTCCTTTTTTCCCTCAATGAATACATATACCCTAAAACTTTTTATAAGCGGCACATTAATGATAATGAGCGCAATACAAATAACAATAACAACCCCTACTTTTGAAAAGGCAAACCAACCACACATGAGCGAAAACCCCCTCGGCAACATTTTGCAGGTGGACAACCTAAACGTTTTCTACGGCAATTTCCAGGCAGTTAAGGATGTGTCATTTTCAGTAAAGGCAGGCGAAATTTTTGGCTTACTGGGGCCAAACGGCGCGGGCAAAACAAGCACTTTAAGCGCCGTAGAAGGCTTGCTTAAACCCCGTAGCGGAAGTATAACCGTGGGCGGCTACAATGCCCTTGAAAAACCACTGCACGCGCGTGCCCTGATGGGGGTGCAATTACAGGCTACCAGTTTCCAGAGCGAACTTACCATTGGAGAAATACTGAAATTGTATGCAGGTATTTATGGTGTAACACTTAGCCATGAAAAACTGGAGCAGGTGCTTACAGATATAAAGCTTACAGATGCTCAAAACAAGAAATTCGGGGAATTATCCGGTGGCCAGCAGCAGCGGGTTAGCCTTGTAATTGCCACTATACACAACCCGCAGTTGGTATTACTTGATGAGCCCACCACCGGGTTAGACCCACAATCGCGCCGGCAGTTATGGGAGCGCATTGAACGCATACGCGAAAGGGGCTTTGGCGTGCTGCTTACCACGCACAGCATGGAAGAGGCCGAAAGCGTTTGTGACCGCATTGCCATTATAGATCACGGCAGGGTAATTGAAACCGATACGCCGCAAGGTATGGTTGACAAACACCGCAACGACCCGGAAGTTATTGCAGCGTCCCGCCGGGGAAAAATAACGCTTGAGGATGTATTTATAGGTCTTACAGGCAGTGCAGTACGCGAATAATAAAAACTTATACAACCATGGAAACCGTTATACCTAAATTAACTGATGTTATGCGTGCACTGCTGCGCGCAGACCTTACCACCCAATGGCGTAACCGCCGCAGCCTTATGCTAACCCTGATTGTGCCTGTAATAATACTAATGAGCTGGCAAGGCTTTGTTAAACTGCTTGGAGGAGCGTTTGTGATTGCCAACTGCATCACAGTTGGGTTAATGGCAATTGGCCTTATGGGCTATACCAATTCCATTGCAAGAGACAGGGAGAAGGGCATTTTTCAACGGCTGCGCGTAGCGCCAATGCCTAATTGGGCTATTATGGTAAGCCGCCTTGCCGTACAGCTACTTATGATAACTATTATGTGCCTTGCTGTTTTTGCAGCCGCTGTTAATATTGATCATATAACTGATGTTACAGTAACTGGTTATATAGTGGGGTTACTCACGGCATTTATTGGCGGGGCGGTTTACCTTAGCCTCGGGCAACTTATAGCAGGCCTTGTTAGAAACTCAGAAACTGCCAACAGTACTACCCGGCTTGTTTATTTTATATTTATAATGGTAGGTATGTTTGGAGAACTAGGTGTATTGGATAAGGCAGGTATTAAGTTTAAGCCATTTGTGCACTGGACACCGTATGGCACTGTTAAAACCATTGTAATGGCCGGGCTGCGACCTTCCGAATGGAACAGCGATGCCACTATGGGTTTACTGGTTACCATAGGCTATATAGTAGTTTTTGCCACTATCGGTATTAAGAAGTTTAAGTGGAGATAATACAATTGCAGGTTTGAAAAATTGCGGATTCCGGGTTTAATTGCGGCACAAAAAAACGCTGCAAACCCCGGCAGGCCTGCAGCGTTTTACGCCGGGTGTACAGCAATAAAACTATTCGCTGGCCACAAAGCGGTACCCGATTCCGCTTTCGGTAATAATATATTCCGGCCTGTCAGGATTCTTTTCAATTTTTTTACGCAGCTGGGCAACAAATACACGCAGGTACTGCAACTGGTTGGTGTATTCGGGTCCCCACACTTCACGCAGCACATATTGGTAAGTAAGCACCTTGCCTTCATTTTTTGCAAACAGCGCCAACAGTGCGTATTGGGTAACAGTAAGTTTAAGCACCTCGTTATTAATTTTAACGGTGCGGGCAACCAGGTCAATCTCAAAGGTCTTGTACTGTATTACAGGGCTGTTTGTTTCAATAGCAGCACCGCGCAGTGCTGAGCGTATGCGGGCAAGCAACTCACCGGTGCGGAAGGGTTTAACAAGATAGTCGTTGGCGCCATTATCAAGTGCTTTTACAATATCTTCTTCACCGCTTTGCACGGAAAGAATTATAACGGGCTTTGTAAACCACTCCCGCAATTTTTTAAGTACTACATGGCCGTTTTCATCAGGCAGGCCAAGGTCAAGTATCACTAAATCAGGTTGTTGCGTGGCAGCAGCCGAAAGACCTTCGCCGCCCGTAGCGGAATGTGCAACCTTATAACCGTTAGACTGGAGGGTTATATTGAGGAGCTTACGAATTTGCGCCTCATCATCAATTACCAGTATGTTGTCGCTATTCATTTTTAACTGTTTTTAAAAGCATTGTTTCGGCAGGTATGCGTATGGTAAATGTTGCCCCGCCGTGAATATTATTATGTAATGTTATTGTTCCCTTATGTGCTTCAACAAACCCTTTTACAATAGACAGTCCCAGGCCGGTGCCACCAGCCTTGGTATTTTTAAGGCGGTAAAATTTATCAAATGCCCTGTCAATTTCTTCTTCGGGAAAACCATGGCCATTGTCTTCTACCTTTATTACAAGCGTATCGCCCTCACTTTCAGCGCTTATTTTTATAACACTATCGCAGGGGGTGTATTGCACCGCGTTATAAATAAGGTTGTGTAATACCTGTTCCATCAAACCGTAATCAAGCTTAAATAACGAAAGATTTTCGTCTATGTCAATTTGTATACTGTGGCTTTTTAGCTGTTCATCAAGGTGCTTTAATACATCGTACACCAGTTCATTCATATCGCACCAGTCTTTTTTTGGCTCAATAAAACCTGATTCAAGGCGGCTCATATTCAAAAGGTTCTCCACCTGCCTGTTAAGCCGCAGGGAGGCAATGGAAATCTCCAGCAGCAGGTTTTGCTGGTCGTCTGCTGTTAATTTATTGGCATCGGTAAGCAGGGTATCTGTAGAGCCTATAATGGTGGCGATGGGGGTACGTAATTCGTGCGAGAGTGAACTTAAAAGCGTGTTGTATAATTTAAGCACCTGGGCTTTTTCTTCCTTTTGGCGTGCAATCTTCTCTATTTGCCGTATTTTGTATGTAAGCACCGCGTTAAGCAGGGCTATTACAAAATACATGCTAAGCATAATTTCATCAGCAGTGTCAACAATGTGCCAGTCGAACATAGGCTTGAGGAAAAAGAACTGCCATATAACCACGCTAAGGAATGCTGTAAGCAAAACGGGCAAAATATCGAAAAACATGGCAATAACCGTTAGTGTAAGCAATTGTATAAATGCCACTATTTCGACCCCGATATAGTTATGAAGAGAAAAGCATATACCCGACACACTCAAAACCGTAACAATGCTTATAAGGTATTGCGACCTTTTGCTAAGCCGGTTTAATGTAAGGCCAAATGGTAATTGTACATTCACGGCACGATATTTCGGTGAGACCTAAACAGGCAATAAATGTAAAAGAAAATTAAGATACGAAAAAAGCGGCTACTGCATATTACAGGCATTTTTAACGCAGTATTACAATTAGGTTATATTGCGCAGGAAGCAGCGGCAGCACAAGTTTATAAAATTTTTATAACCAGTTTATACGCAAAGCTTTTTATGATAAAAGGACAAAAGGTTGCAGTAGTTTTGCCGGCATATAATGCGGCTAAAACGTTACGGCAAACCTATACGGATATTGACAAGGCCATTGTTGACGAGGTTGTACTGGTGGATGATGCCAGCAGTGATGAAACCGCGGCTATAGCAAAACAGCTTGGCATAAACCATATTATACGGCATGAAAAAAACAGGGGGTACGGTGGCAATCAAAAATCCTGCTACACCAAAGCGCTGGAAACAGGGGCCGACATTATAATTATGCTGCACCCAGATTACCAGTACACACCCGCGCTGATAGGTGCAATGGCGTCGTTAATTGCCAATAATGTTTACCCGGTGGTATTGGGTTCCCGCATATTGGGTAAAGGCGCAATAAAAGGCGGCATGCCCAAATACAAGTACTTCTTTAACCGCTTGCTTACCGTTACGCAAAACGTTTTGATGAATCAAAAACTATCCGAATACCATACAGGCTACAGGGCCTACCATAAAAGCGTATTGCGGGCTATACCATTTGAAAATAATTCAGACGATTTTGTTTTTGACAATGAAATGCTGGCACAGATATTTTACGCGGGTTTTGAAATTGCAGAAATAACGTGCCCCACAAAATATTTTGAAGATGCCTCGTCCATCAACCTCAAAAGAAGCATTATATACGGCAGCGGTGTTTTACGTGTAAGTTTCCAGTACCTGTTTCAAAAGCTGCACATTGCAGATTACAGGCTGTTTAAGCATATACAACGGAATGCCGGGTAACCCCTTAAAGCCGGGTCACGAAAGGGGTTCAGCCTGCTCCCACTTTGCAAGATACCGGGATGCCTGTATAAGCAGTTTATTATTGGCCATATAAAGCAGCATGAGCGGGAATATTTTGAATAGACCGCGTTTTGTGGTGTTTTCAAGGTCCATTAACGGAAGCAGAAAGCCAAGTATAGCAAGCCCTGCATACACCACAAGTACGGCATACAGCCAGTTGGCCGCGTTAATTTTAATGGCTCTGTTTATCAAAAGCTCAGCAATAAAAAGCGCAAGGAACAAAAAAATAAAGTAGCTGTAATATACTATCCCGTTTTTGCTGAATATGAGTACAGTGTTAATATCAGCAAATCTTTTTAGCAGCGGCCTTATGTTTGTAAGATGAGGATTTATAAGTTCACTAACATTATATTTAACAGGCAGGTAGTGGTTTAAATAAATGGTAACGCATAACACATATACTATTATGGAAGGAATTATATATACGAACATGCGTGTTACAGCTTTAACCCACCCGGCTTTGTGCTGCATACAGCACAACAATAATAACGGCAGCATACATACAACCAGTGCCAGTGTTTCATTGCGCGTATAAGTAGCAATCCCCATCATTATACCGGCAAAAACAAGCTGGCTGTATTGCCTGCTGCTGCACCACGCAGCAAGAAAATATACCCCGAGAAAAAAATAAACAGCATTGCTGTAATCAAACAGCACCATAAAAGTGTAGGCAAACATTTCAGGAATAGCAATAAAAGCCACCAGCAATAAGCCGGAAATAATGCGATGAAGCGTTCTATTAAGAGCGTGGTATAAAAAAATTATAAAACTTATGAAAATACTGCTTAACCAGAGCTGCCCGAAATGAAACCCTGCCAGCTTATAAATTATTTGCAGGCAGGTTGCAAAGGGGGGTTTAAAGGGATTATTCGTGCTCTCCATATTAACGCTGAATACAGAGTTAATCATCGTTTTCTCCCGTACCGCGTATTCAGCTATTGCTTCAGCGCCTGATGTAAAATCCCGCGGTGTGGGCGGCATATAAAAACAACGCCATACACTTACAAAAACAATTATGGCAATAACCGTAAAAAAGGGTACTTCATACAGCCTTACCCTAAACCGTGCGGCACTAAAAACTTTCCTGTACCTGGCAATAACACCAGTTAAGGGCAAGTTGCATAAAATAGTTAAGGTTACCAGCATTCCAAAAACGCTAAAGCCGGTAAGAGGAATATACAGCAACTGCATTAGAAAAGGGATAAATGAAAATGCTGCAACACCCAGCAGCATAGCCAGCGGCAGCAGTAGTGCGGGCTTAAGCGTAAGCCTGCAAATGCCTGTAAGGCCAAACCCCATGGCAAACTGTAAAGTATTAAGCAACAGGATTATTATAAAAGCCATCATAAGCCGGGTTTAAATGTATTGAATACCCTTATTGTATCCAGCAGGGCCTGCCTGTTGCCTGCGGGATTAACAGCCAACTTTCCATCCTTCACGCATACATACCAATTGGCATCTGCGGCGTTTGTGCAGTTTGACCATAGTGTTTTTACGCCGGTAAAGTAGTAAAATACAACCGGCTCCGGCACATGGTAATGTATGTTCATGCTGTTAAAATAATTAGCAGGCGGCACTAATACCACTGCTGTTGCCGTGCCGCCGGAACGCTTTACAAGTTGTGCAATTTGTTGTGAATAGATGTAAACACTGTCAAAGCGGTATTGCATACGGTAATCTTCATCAAGATGATGACATTCTGCAGTAAAATCATTTAATGAGCCCGCAATAGCATCCCGCAACCACTCCCGGTTGCGGGGGAATGTAAAAAAAAGCGCGATACTGAAAATAGCTGCATTAAGCAATATTATTTTCCTGTATAATGGTTTTAACGACTTCTTCGGCCCGGCCATATTGCAATATTATAAAGGTTAGCTTGTTTGCACAAGCCTGCTGCTATGCTTTGCGCCGGCTTCTGCTTAAATTATTTTACAATGTGTGTTAATTTTTACCAAAACCTGTGCCCTGGCTCATTCATCGGCAAAAAAAAGGCATTCATCGTTAAATGTTCTTGCAAAAACAATACAAGAGAAAAAAGCTGCGTTTCATCATACAGCGCGCTTTAATCTTCATTGCATTTTGGTCCTGTTTTTATTCTGTAACAAAAAAACTATGTCTATGAAATGTAAAACAATTAATGGCTTATTGTACGCATCAGCATTTGCTGCGCTTTCCATAACAGCCTGTAACAAAAACATATCGTCTACCACAACTACCGGCACCTCTGCATCAACGGCCTCTCTTTCATCATCCTCCGCAGTAATTGCCGTAGCGGCAGGCACTTCAGCCAACGATACTGTTTACATAATGCAGCAATGCGGCAAGGGGCAGCAACGCGACTCAATTGCGCAGGCTGATTTACCCGGCAGCATCACGACGTATCTTGGTGCCACATACGCAGGATACAATTTTGCTAAAGCATTTACTGTAAAAGATTCAACCGGCGCCATAGCCAATTACGCAGTGATAATATTTTTTAATGATAAACCGGTTGGCCTGCTGTTTGCCGCAGACGGCAGTTTTGTAAAGGTACTTGAACAGCGGGAACCGCAGGATATGCATGGTCCCGGCTGGCACCAGGGAGGAAGGTTTTGCAACCGCGACAGCCTGCACGGCGACAGCATTGCATTAACTGACTTGCCTTCAGCAATTACAACCTATGTAAGTTCCAATTATCCAGGCGATACTTTGTTAAAAGCGTTTAGAAATGCGGACAGCGGTTACGTGGTAATTTCAGCAAATAACGGCCTGTATGCCACAATATTTACAGCAACGGGCAGTTTTGTAAAAAGGGTTGAACTGCCACAGCCGCCCGGCAAACCACAGCCTTTGGCGGTATCAGCCCTGCCGGCCAACGTGCTCAGCTATCTTGCTGATACTTATCCCGATTATGTATTTAATAAAGCATTTTCAGTAACAACAAAAGAAGGATTGAAGGGTTACCTTGTGCTGATTAATGCCAACAATACCCGTTACGCCGTGGCATTTGACGCAGAGGGGAATTTTGTTGCGGCCATGCCGGTTTGGTAACGCAACAATATTTTACCGTGAAGAAACAGTTACGGGTGAAGGCAAGCTCCGCCAAAAGCGGGGCTTGTTCTGTTATTATTAGGCCCTGCAGGGTACTTTAATCTATTTGCAGGCGCCTGTAACCGATACATACAATAAACGGTAATATAAAATTGTATTCCTTTGCCGTATGATTCGTGGTAAGTCTCAGGTGGTGGTGCATATTGTGGCGTGGCTCATTTTCATGATGCTGCCTTTTATAACCACGCCCGGGCCGGAAGGCACAAATAAGATACTTACCGTTATACAAACAAAGGATTACTGGATTTCTTTTGCAGTGTACATTTTCGTTTTTTATTTCAACAGCTACCTGCTTATACCCCAATTCTATCTTAAAAAAAGATATATACTTTACACCATAACAGTATTGGCTGTTTTGGGGCTTGGATACTTTATAAAACACTCTATTGATTTTAATATTGCGCGAATGAACAGGATGAAAGAGATAAGGGGTTTTCAGCAGCGCAATTATGCTGGTGCGGAAAGACCGGCAGGTGAACAGCTACGTTTTTTTGATGACAGCATGCGGCGGCCACCAGATAGCAGTGCCGGTTTTGAACCGGGTATGTACCATGACCAGCCGCCCCCGGGCGAGCCACCGCATTATTTCGGGGATAGCTTAGAGCACAGTAAAGACAGTACGCCGGGTTTTCAGCGTGGCCCGGCTGGTGAAGGCCGGCAAGGTTTCAGGGGGCAGCCGCCCTTACGCCGGCAGGTTGACCTGTTTGCCATTTTTCTTTTGTGTACCATCTGGGCGCTGAGTACTGCCACACGTATAATCCAGCAAATGCGCGAAACCGAGGAACGTGCCGTAAAAGCCGAGGCTGACAAGGCCAATGCTGAACTATCATTCCTGAAAGCGCAGATAAACCCGCACTTTTTATTTAATACGCTTAATAATATTTATTCCCTGGCTGTAAGACAAAGCGAAAATACAGCCGACTGTATAATGAAGCTGAGCAATATTATGCGCTACGTTACCGATGAAGTAAACCGTGATTTTGTATCACTGGAGAGCGAAGTGGAATGCATAACTAATTATATTGACCTGCAACGGCTCAGGCTTAATAAAAAAGTGCAGGTTGACTTTTCAGTAAACGGTAATACCGAAGGCAAGCGTATTCCGCCACTGGTACTGATGACGTTTGTTGAAAATGTATTTAAATACGGCATCAGCAGCCACGAGGCTTCCCTGATTACCATAAAAGTATTTGCGGAGGAAAAGACTATTTCTTTTTTCTGCCGTAACAGGCTATTTGCCACTGAAAGAAAAGCGGAACGCACAGGTATCGGCATTATTAACACCAGGCAACGGCTTGAACACCTTTACCCCAAAAGGCATTTGCTTAATATAACTACCGGCGACGGCTTTTATACAGTAGAACTTACTTTACAGGCATAAAGCATTATCGTTCATTTTAAATATTTGCTGCATGTTATTAAAATGTATTGCTATTGACGACGAGCCTCCTGCGCTTGAATTAATGACCGCTTATATTGCACGCATGCCCCAATTGCAGTTGCTGCAAACTTTTGACGATGCCATAACAGGCGCTGAGTTTTTAAGGCGTCACCCGGCAGACCTTTTGTTTGTTGATATAAACATGCCCGATATTACTGGCATTGAGCTGGTAAAATCACTGCAGGAAAAGCCGATGATAATATTCACAACTGCTTACAAAAAGTTTGCCTACGAAGGTTTTGAACTGGATGCTGTTGATTACCTGCTGAAGCCTATTGATTTTCCCCGCTTTTCAAAAGCTGTGACCAAAGCAATAGAATATAATGCGTATAAAAAAACCGCAGCCCCCGCAGAAGCCGATCATTTGTTTGTACGTTCTGAATACCGGGTAATAAAAATAAACCTGGCCGAAATTGATTTTATTGAAAGCCTTGAGGACTATGTAAAAATACACATCAGCAGCGGCAGGCCCATCCTTTCACTCATGCCACTAAAAAAAGTGCTGGAAAAGCTGCCGGAAGACCGGTTTAAAAGAATACACCGCAGTTATATTGTTTCTGTATCTAAAGTGCGATCCGTATTGCACAGGAAGGTGCAGCTAAGCAATGGCAAGGAATTGCCCATAAGCGAGACATACCTTGATTTTGTAGAAAAATGGATGAACAGGTAATATGGAGCAGTTATTTAAGCCATAGCACATCCCCGGCGGTAAGAATCTGCATCTTCACATCATTCCATTTTACCTGGCCTTTTGCATTAATGGTCAAACCTTCCGGTTGCGATAAAATTATTACCTGGCTCTCACCTGCAACTGTTATTTTTTTTCCCTGTACAATAATAGCTGTTGACTCATCAATGCCAACGCAGGTAAAAGATGGATATTCTGCCAACACAGATATTAGCCGGTTATAACGGCTACGCTTAATAAAATGCTGATCAATAATTAAGGAGTCTACCATGCCAAGCCCTTCTTTAATTTCGGCGTTATTGGCAATAATCTTCCTGAAGGTTTCGTGATAAGCAGTGTCGCCAAGCATCTCATTACCTGTAATCATATACTTGTTCATTACAGCCGCCCCTGCACTGGTGCCACTAACCGTGGCGCCAGTGCTAAAAGCCTTGTGTATAGCGGCATACACAGGTGTGTTCCATACAGCATCCATAAATCTTGATTGGTCGCCGCCGCAAATAAAAATAAGCTTTGCGTGCGCCAGGGAGTCTATCCAAAGTTTGTCATTTACCCTGTCTTTTGTAAAATTCATATTAGCTATTGTATTAGGGCACAGTTTGTCAATGTCATCTTTAAAATAAAAGAATGCGGTATCCGGTTCACTGCTTGCCATAGGCAGCACAGCTATATAATCGTTTTTGCCAAGGTTTGCAGTGGCCAGCAAGCTTTTCATTAAACTTTCCGTCCTGTCGCCCCCGCCTATAATAAATAACTTTCCCCCTGGCTGCGCACTTATACTAACGCACCAGCATAAAACCGCTATAAAAACAAAATGTAATTTCATGCACAGCATAGTTTACTGTAAGCTAAGATAATTAACTGTTTAGCCAATAGTTTTTTAATGAACCCAAGGCTATACCATTGCCCTAAATAACGAAAGCTCCACACACTCTATTTATGTGAGAAGCTTTCTTCTATGTAAACAAACCCCCTGTTGTATTTATTCATGCTGTATAACCACCGGCTATTGCAGCAATGTTATTGCCTTGTCAAGTTGCGGGTCGTCTATATAATTATTCCTGAGGAATACAGTATTCAGGGTTTGTTTAATATCAACATCAGGCGGAAATCCCTTCCCTTCGTACACCTTTCCGTCTATATATTTAAACTGGGTTGATGATGTATAGGCATTGCCATAATAGCTTGTAGCGCCGGTTTCAATATTAGTGTACACGTTGCCAAAATTAAATGAGCCTGCATTATATACATCATTACTGGTAAGGGGGCCGTTGGCGCCCCAGGTAGTATCGCCTACTACCGTAGTATTAGACAAGCGTTTTAATGCCATAGTAGTAAGTTCCGCCATGCTTACTGATTCGCCGTCGGCCAGTACCACTATAGGCTTTGTAAAGGCCGTTGCACCTGGCCTGGGTGTTACAACAGCAGGCGCCCATGGTGTATAATCAAGCCTGCCTGTACCGCTTTTTGATTTTGTATATCCTATTTGCAGCGGGCTTGAAATAAGGCTGCCTACCAAAAAGTTTAAATCGCTTATATCGCCGCCTATATTACCGCGCACATCAACTATCAATCCCGTAATTGTATTGCTGCTAAGCTTGTTAAAAAAATAGTCCAGCACGGCTTTTATTTTAGGAGAAGCACCCTGGTATGCTGAAACAAGCGCAAACTTGCTGAACGAAAGATATAATATGTTGGTGCTGCTTATAATGCCCGATACCGCGTACATGTCTTTTATGCTCCCGGTAGTGTCAACTCCCACCACTTTTTCTCCCAGGTATAACGAATCCAGTGCGTTGGTATAATAAAAATAGCCGTCAACACTTGGGCTGTAGGGCGCGGTGCCAAACATATTTTCAACAAACTGCGGGTTTTTCAGTTTCCTGTCGTGGGCTGGTTGTATATAGCCCCCGCCGGGGAACAATGTAAAATGCGAATCGGTCAGGCCGTCCACCATTTCCTTAAAGTATCCTATTGCTTTTATATTATCTGCCGAGTCGTATAAATTAAGGCTTGAAAATTTTGGAGCATATATAGTGTTAACATTGTCCCAGTTGGTGGAATCAACATCCCAAAAAACATAATTGTTATTCATATTAGTCCAAAAATCTTCAAACACCTGGCTAAAATTGCCTGTAGGTGTATTGCCGGTTTGGTTAACAGAGCTTATTTCTTTTCGGCATGATGAATAAATAAAGGCCGCTAAACCTATCAGCAATGCCGGTAACCTTCTTTTATATATGTAATAAAGTATCTTTTTCATAACAGTATAATTTTGCCGGTGGTTTAATTTAATAATCACGGTTACCAAGGCTAAACAATATCCCTATGCTAAACACGTATGTTTGGTTGTAACGGGGCACCTGGCCGGTTTCGTATTTTTTTTGCAGGTCTGTTAACGATTCATAGTACTTTGCTTCTGCAAAAAGCTGGTAAGCATCACTTACCTGGTAGCTAATTCCAGCCCCTGCCAATACCCCAAGTTCTATCCTGTTGTCTTTTGTGGTATTAAACTGGTACTTCTCGTTATAGCTGTACGGGGTAAATTCATCAAACACATTATTAGGCTGCCCGTTATTTACTGTATTTGAATAAGCAGGCTGGTTAAGTATATTAGGCATAACACCTTTTACGTGTGCATTAAACCAGTAACCTGCATAACCGCCCGCATCTACATAGCCTCTTAAGCTTTCGCCGCCAAACGAAAAATGCCCCATAAGCGGAAGTTGTATGTAGCCGTTTCTGCTTTCCTGGTAAACACCTTCATAAAACCCTGTACGCTGCATACGGTAATTTTTTTGCATAAAGCCGGGTTCTGCTTTTACTGAAAACCAGTCTGCAATGCTGTACACAACAGGTACAGATACACTGAAACCTGGTAACGGCTTGTACTCCGTTGAAATAAGGTTGGATGCATTGGTAACAAGATAATTATTGGCATACCCTGCACTTACACCCACTGAAAACTGCGCGGAAGCATGCTGTACGGCTGCCGCGGCAAGCACAAGCATAACAATGCCATGTGCCAACATTTGCTGTAGCGTTCGCTTCATTCAATAAATAAATTTTTTGTCAAAAAATATTGCAGCAGAAAAACTGGTTAGCTTCTGTTTATTAGAGAACGACAATATTACATTAAAGGTGTACTCTTAAACACGCTTTAAACAACTATTAACATATAAAACTGCTGTATATATTACAGTTGGTTTACTTTATAAAAGTTTAATAAAAATCGCTCTCATAAACGTATCAATATTATAAACGTTAAAAGCATCTCGTTTGTGCGCCTGCATCTTTAATTATCGGTAAAAAGTCATGGTATCCAGACGAATAATAATAAAGAGAACTACCCCGGCAGTAACCAGGGGAGTTCTCTTTATTAACTGTTTTGCCGCATGTTAATTTTTATAATCAAAATCAAGCGGCACATCTATTTTAAATGATATGTTCCTGCCCATATTATAAATGCCGTGGTAAGGGCGCGGGTCATCGGGATAATCTTCAAAATATTTCAGCCTGCTCAGGTGGTCCTGGTAGGCAACATCAAAAAGGTTGCTTCCCATAATATACAGGTTAAACATAGTCTTTCCTTTTTTGTTTGTAAACCCGGCGCCTACGCCCGCATTAAACAATGTGTATCCCCCTGTTGGCGTTTCGGTATTATCAGTTAAATACACCCTGTTCTGTGCCGCATAATAAGCCAGTTGCACTTTTACAAAGCCGTTAACTATGTGGTGAGATTTTGATGCAAAGTCGTACCGCAGTTCCGAAATGCCATGTGAGGGCGGAATAAATGGCAGGTATTTATTACTGTCAGACTGTTCTTTCGGGTCAATGCCCTTATTCACCCCATACACAGCAGAAAAACTGTTTTCAAAATGCAAAGGTTTGTACGGGTGAATGTCAATGCTTAATTCTCCGCCGTACAGGTTGGCTTTTTGCTGCTGAAACTTATAGGTTTGGTTACCCGGTACAAGTACAGAGTCGCCGCCGTTAACGCTTAATAAACGCTGGTTGAAAATATAATTGGAAATAGTATTGTTGAATACGCTGAATGTAATAGCTGCATATTTTGAAGTATAAGCAAAGCCGATATCTTCCTGCAGGCTAAACTCCGGTTTAAATGCAGCATTTCCTATCTGGTAAATGTTTGTACCGGGGTGTACGCCATTGGATGATATTTCTGAAATATTGGGCGCCCTGTACCCACGCGATACATTTACTTTTACAGAAAACTCATCAGTAAAATTATATGTGGCACCTATACTGCCCGAAACACCCGTAAAAGTATGGCTGTAATTGTAAAAGGGATGATCTGCCCCGGCAGTATCTGCGCCGTACACGGGCTTATCAAACCCCGACACAGCATCAGGCTTTGTATAAAGGCCGCTGTTGTTAAAAGAACGTATATCGTATCTTACGCCACCTGCAATATCAAGTTTGTTGATTGTTTTCTTTGCCATGGCAAAACCGCCAATGTCAAACTGCCTGTAGGATGGTATAATAAACTCGGTGCCATTGGTAACAGTGTTTTGCTGGTACATGCCGTTGATACCCGTTGTAATATCCCATTTGTCTACCTGCGGAAAGAAATATTTAACGTCGTATGAATAGGTGTTCAATTGCAAAAACAGGCCCGGCACATCCTGGTAAGGTTCTTCGGGGTGACTGTATTCCCTGCGTATGCTGCGCTGGAAGGCAAGATTAACCGTAAGCCTGCCTGCACCCACAGTAAAGTTATTGGTAGTGTACACCCTGTAATGCTGTACGTGCTGGTGCAGCGGGGTAATAGCATAAGATGTCAATTCCGCGGGAGTAACTATCGGCCGGTAATTATCCTCTTCAGTTATTTGTTTTGTAAACTGGCGTGTAGCAGAATCGCGGCTGCCATCGGGTATCTCCTGCAGATCGTCAAACATAGAGAAGTTAAGGTGCGAGTAGCCAAACGAACTATGCAGCCCCAGCGATACGTTTGCATCTGTTTCATTATAAGCTGTGCCATATACCCGGCCATCTATCTTATCCTGGTAGTTGGTAGCCTGCTTGTGCGATATTCTGCCCTGCCATTCAAAACCGTTTTTAGTACCGCCCAGCATAGCAGAGCCACCGAACATGCCGTTATTGGTTTGATATTCTGCGGTTATGTCGCCAATCATTTTCCCTTCAGGCGCAGGTGGTGTGGGTATAAGGTTTACTACGCCAGCCAGCGCATCCGAACCATAAGACAAACTTGCCGGCCCTTTAACTACTTCAATACGGTCAACTCCATCTTCATCTACCTCAATG
>DASZUX010000286.1:0-3422 GCA_035547455.1 Chitinophagaceae bacterium | reverse complement strand
ATTAATGATGTGATTTTTTCGCACATGGATTATGCAATATTTCCTGTAATGGCATCCGGCAGGAAAATGGTAGTAGCTAATACGTATTATTCAAGCCCTTATATTAGTTATATTGACAGAAAGCGGGATGCAGATAGTATTCTTTCAGGGCTGCAGTCATCAGTAGATATTACACCGCTGCTAAAAACATACAATGTACGTTACCTGCTTCTTCCCGTGGATGAACAGAGCAAATACATCCAGGCAGCATCACTTTTTCCTGTGGTTGCCTATACCGACACAACTTTTATTATACGCAGGCGTTTTTAATAAAGCACACTCTAATTGGAAATTCCTTTTCTTTCATTTGACTATATGCATAACCTGCTGAGACAGGAGGCAATTGATGTATTTACACAGTTTTACGACGATAAATATTATATACTTGGTAAAGGGCTTGAACAATTTGAAGCAGACTATGCTGCATTTAGTACTACAAAATATGCTGCCGGTACAAGCAATGGGCTAGATGCTATTTATATAGCACTAAAAACATTGGGCATTGGCCCCGGCGATGAAGTAATAGTACCATCAAATACATTTATTGCTACTGTGCTTGCTGTTTCATATACCGGCGCTACACCCGTATTTGCTGAACCAGATAAAGAAACATATAATATTACAGCAACCACTGTGCTTAGCGTATTAACAAAGGCTACAAAAGCAATTATACCTGTACATTTATATGGCCAGGCATGCGAAATGGATGATATAATGCGGCTTGCTGCTGCACACAAGCTTTTTGTAGTTGAAGATAATGCTCAGGCACATTCAGCTACTTATAATGATAAAATAACAGGCTGTTTTGGCCATATAAATGCAACCAGCTTTTACCCAGGTAAAAACTTAGGCGCCTTAGGCGATGCCGGCGCTGTAACAACTGATGTTGAAGACTACATAATAAAGGCCCGCATGCTGCGCAATTATGGAAGCAGGCAAAAATATAGCCATGAAATAATTGGGCATAATATGCGGCTTGATGAAATACAGGCGAGGTTTCTTTCATTAAAACTTAACTACTTACAGCAATTTACGCAACAACGCATACAGGCAGCCGGTTGGTATAATACAGCATTGGACAGTTGCGGCAGCATCATAACCCCGGTTGTGGCTTCGGGCGCAACTCACGTATACCATTTATATGTTATCCGTACACAACAGCGTGATAAGCTGCAGCAACATTTACAGCAGGCTGGTATAAGCACACTAATACATTACCCTGTACCGCCACATTTGCAGCTTGCATATAAGCATTTGGGATATAAAGAAACGGATTTCCCGGTGGCTGAAGAACTTGCTAAAACAAGCCTTAGCTTACCGCTATATCCCGGTATAACCAAAGAGCAGGTAGAATATGTGTGCGACAGCATACGTAATTTCTTTAATAAATAAGTTTTTTGTAAAGCCAGTAACAAAAATCTATTACTCATGTCCTTTAAAACCTTGTTACTTGCTGTTTACTTAAAATGGTTAATTACCGTAAGGAGATTTCTTAAGTTTCTGCCAATAGCTGCCAAAACCAGGAAAAGGCTTGATAATAATTTTAAATTAAAACAAATTGCTGAACGAAGTAAACTGCAGCGTGCTGCTGTTAGGGAACTTTTTGGTCAGCATTCACAGGGTGTTTTATTTAAAACCGAAAATGGTTACCTGGTCAACAGTTTTGACGACGTTCAGGTAAACAGGTACCTGGGCAATACAGGCTCTTATAATCCTTCAGAAGTTTACACACTGCTTGGGTTATTAAACAGCAGTAGTTGCTTGTATGTTATTGGTACTCACATAGGCGCATTACTTGTGCCGCTGGCAAAAAAGGTTTCCACAGTCATAGGCTTTGAAGCCAACCCGGAAACATACAGGTTTCTTCAATTAAATATGGCTCTTAACAACCTTCTCAACGCTGCCGCATATAACTGCGCAATCTTTGATAAAAAAGACAGTTTAAGTTTTTATCAAAACAAAGCGAATTCCGGTGGCAGTAAAATAAAACCAGTAATAGAAGACTATAGGTATAACTACGATAAACCAGACGTAATTACAGTAAGCGGCGATACCCTGGATGCGCTTAAGGAGCAACATAACCTGCCTTACCCTACTATGATTGTTATGGATATTGAAGGTGCCGAATATTTTGCCTTAAAGGGTGGCCAGACCTGCTTACAACACACGCAGGTATTATATATGGAGTTTGTGCCTCACCATCTTAGCAATGTTGCTAATGTAAGCTTGCAAGATTTTTGCAGGCTATTTACACCTCATTTTACTGCAATGACGCTTATTGCTGAAGAAATAAAAAAATCCGGTATAGTTTACAGGGGGGATGAAATAATTACAAGACTTGCTCAACTTTACAATGCAGGAATTTCAGCAGATTTATTACTATTTAAACAACTGTAGTTTAGCCAAAAAGTTTCTATTTTGAAAAAACGCGTTCTTGTTCCCATTGTCGGCCAGGGCTCAATAATACATATAATACGCACAGGCATGTTGTTACAATTGCGCGATTTTTGCCAGCCTGTTGTAGCATTGCTTTGGCAGCAACCAGACCTGGCTTCAGAACTGGAAGCCTTAGGTTTTGAAGTCTATATCATTCCGCCGTATAGCGTAAGTGGCCAATATAAATTAGTACGTTCTCAAATAAACTACTGGTACCAATGCTTCCTGCTGAAAACACCCAGTACCGGCATACAAAAAAAATATCTTTCTAAATTCAGGCCGGGCAGCATTGTGTTAAAGCAAAAAATAAAAGAAAAACTGCTTTGGTTAAAACTAAAATTTAATCAACAATATATAAACAAACTTGTAAAACAGGAAGATGCTTTGCTTTTAAAAGAACAAGTGTATAAAGACTATAGGACGTGGGTTACATCATTAAAGATAGAAGCAATATTTACAGTAACCCCTTTTTTACATGAAGTGGAGTTAATCGCCAGAATTTTACGAAAAAATAGCGCACATCTTATAGCATCCATTCATTCATTCGACAATGTAACAAAGCGTGGCTGGCCTGCTATTTTTTTTGATGACTATTTTGTATGGAATAAATACAACAAAGCTGAACTTGAAAGAATTAACCCTGCCCTTACAGGCCACAATAAAATAACTATTGCAGGTGCACCGCAGTTTGACTTTCATTATAATGATAATTATTGCTGGTCTAAAGACCAATGGCTTGAAAGGTTAGGCCTGCCGGGAAACAAGAAAATAATTCTTTATTCCGGTGGTTCAGCCAATCTCATTCCCCATGAACATCAGTACGTAAAGGATATTATTAATGCACTGGAAGAAGGAAAAATAGCTGGTGACGCCATCTTATTGTTCAGGTGCCATCCGCTGGATGCAATACAACGCTGGCTTGATGCAATTGGGAACTCCTCCTTTTT
>DASZUX010000285.1:0-8679 GCA_035547455.1 Chitinophagaceae bacterium | reverse complement strand
AAGATGTAGAAATAAAGTTATCGCCTGCTTGTAATATATTGTTAAGCGCAAGAAACTGTGCGGATTGCCCCGATGCAGTTGCCAGTGCAGCCACACCGCCTTCCAGCGCAGCAAGGCGTTGCTCATATACATCCGTGGTAGGGTTCATAATACGGGTGTAAATGTTACCGAAAGCACGCAGCCCGAAAAGATTGGCCGCATGTTCAGAATTGTCGAAGCCGTACGAGGTGGTTTGATAGATAGGCACCGCACGGCTTTTGGTAGTAGGGTCAATTTGCTGGCCCGCATGCAATTGCAGGGTTTCAAAATGAAGTGTGCTCATTGTTAATTTTTTTTAATTGTTAAACATTTTATTTTCTCCGTTGAGGGAGAGAGCTAAGTAAACAGTGTTCTGCAAAACATCTTACCAGGAAAAGGAAGCAAAGAAAACAGCATAAAAAAAGCCCACCTGTAAGCCAGGTGAGCTGAATATAGTAGGCAACGTTAGCGTGCTGTATAATTTCAAAACTTACTCTGACTTATCTTTCCACATGTATGGTGTGGAAGGAGTTGGCACCTTCGTTACAGCGGAGTACACTGTAAGGGTTGCCAAGGCTTCATCGGGCCATTTCCCTCTGCCTTTCTTGATAAGTATATTAAAGAACTGGACTGCAAAGATATATACGGTGGTTTGAAACCGCCAAAAAAAATTTGACTGGGGTACCACCACAATATTACCCGCCATTTTAGGGCAAAGGCACACTATTTTAAGCGACCTGCCCTAAAGTAGGGCGTTCCCGCAAGGCTTCTTTAAAAAATAACTAAAAATTTTAGCCATTTGCACTAAAACTGCCTATTTTTACAAGATT
Source organism: Chitinophagaceae bacterium (assembly GCA_035547455.1). Taxonomy (GTDB): domain Bacteria; phylum Bacteroidota; class Bacteroidia; order Chitinophagales; family Chitinophagaceae; genus JABDFW01. Next base: position 7,831 of record DASZUX010000285.1, on the reverse strand, counting down.
ATAAAAGCAGCCGAAAGAGAACCACTGACCATGGCAAAAAAGAACAAGCTGGAAAAAAGCAAAAAGGAAGATACCGTGACGACAAAGCAGGCTGAAAAAAAGAAACCTGCTAAAGCAGCCAATACAGAAACTATTGAGGGCAAACTCATCGAAGCCCCCCTTATAGGAGGAGATTTAGGAGCGGCCGGGCCCGGTTGGCTTGAATTTATTGAAGTAACAGGCGCACGTGAGCACAACCTTAAAAATATTGACATTTCCATACCCAAAAACAAACTGGTGGTATTTACGGGTGTTAGTGGCAGCGGCAAATCATCACTTGCATTTGATACCATTTATAATGAAGGTCAGCGCCGTTACATGGAGAGTTTCAGCGCGTATGCCCGGCAGTTTATAGGCGATATGGAAAGGCCTGACGTTGACAAGATTACAGGCCTTTCGCCGGTTATTTCCATCGAACAAAAAACAACTAATAAAAACCCGCGCTCTACTGTTGGTACGGTAACAGAAGTGTACGATTTTTTACGCCTGTTGTATGCACGTATAGGCGAAGCATACAGTTATAATACAGGCAAAAAAATGGTAAAATTCAGCGAGGAAGAAATTGTTGAAAATATTTTTAAACGCTTTAATGGCAAACGCATCATTTTACTCGCGCCAATAGTGCGCGGGCGTAAAGGCCATTACCGCGAGTTGTTTGAGGACATACGCAAGCGCGGTTTTGTGAAAGTACGGGTAGATGGCGACATTATGGATATTACCCCCCGCATGCAGGTTGACCGTTATAAAATTCACGATATTGAAGTGGTTATTGACCGCCTGCAGGTAACCGCCGAATTTAAAGTACGCATAAGCCAAAGCGTACAGCAATCATTGAAAATAGGCAAGGATTTAATGTTTGTACAGGTTGCAGAAAATGCAGCCGAAGCAAAAGAAAGCAAAGCAAAATCATCATCGAAAGCCTCCTTCAGGACAGGAGGTTTAGAGGACGCCGGTAATTTAGGGGGGGCCGTTGCCTCGTACTCCCGCCAATTAATGTGCGAGGATACCGGCATAAGTTACGAGGAGCCTTCACCCAATGCTTTTTCCTTTAATTCACCCTATGGCGCATGCCCTACGTGTAAAGGGTTAGGATCAGTGTATTCAGTAAGCATGGATGCAGTAATACCAGACAGGAACATTAGTATAAAGGAAGGCGGTATTGTGCCGCTGGGCGAAGAACGCGATGCATGGGTGTACCGGCAAGTAGCAGCCCTTGCCAAAAAACATAAAATAAGCCTTGACAAACCTGTAAAAGACCTGCCTGAAAAAGGGCTGAACATCCTGTTATTTGGCTCAGAGATAAAGCCGGCTGAAGAACTGCTTGAATTTGAGAATGATGTGCCTGCACAACCATACGAAGGAGTATTTGAAGGCGTTATACCCATGCTGAAACGCTGGTTTTCAGGCACGGGTACAACAGAAGGGCTGCGTGATTGGGTAGAAAAATTTATGGAACTTAAAACATGCCCCACCTGCAACGGAGCCCGTTTAAAAAAAGAAAGCCTTTGGTTTAAGGTAGATGAACGGAATATTGCAGAATTAAGTAATCTTAACCTTGATAAGCTGGCGACATGGTTTGCCGGTATTGAAACAAGGCTTGATAATAAGCAGAACGTTATTGCAAAGGATATATTAAAAGAGATAAGAGAAAGGCTGCAATTTTTGCTGGATGTTGGCTTGACCTACCTGTCGCTTAACCGCCCTACAAGAACATTGAGCGGGGGCGAATCACAGCGTATCAGGCTGGCTACGCAAATAGGGTCCCAACTGCAGGGTATCACTTATATACTGGATGAGCCTTCAATAGGCCTGCACCAGCGCGATAACCACCGCCTGATAAGCGCCCTGCAAAACCTGCGAAACATTGGCAACAGTGTATTGGTGGTAGAGCACGACAAGGATATTATGCTGGCCTCTGACTACCTGGTTGATATTGGCCCGAAGGCGGGTAAATATGGGGGCGAAATTGTAGCAGCAGGCACACCGCAGCAAATATTGCAGTCACACTCCGAAACAGCACAATACCTTAATGGTGAGAAAAAAATTGAAATACCTAAAGAGCGCAGAAAGGGCAATGGAAACTTTCTTACACTAAAGGGCGCATCCGGCAATAACCTTAAAGATGTGTCAGTAAAATTTCCTTTGGGCAAACTAATTGTAGTAACAGGTGTAAGCGGCAGCGGCAAATCAACACTTATTAATGAAACGCTGTACCCGCTGCTTAGCAGGCATGCGTACAATTCGCGTGTTAACCCTATGCCTTATAAAGCTGTTACAGGGCTGGAAAATATTGATAAAGTAATAGAAATAGACCAGTCGCCCATAGGCCGCACACCACGCAGCAACCCGGCCACCTACTGCGGTTTTTTTACCGAGATAAGAACACTGTTTGCATCAGTACCCGAAGCAAAAATAAGGGGTTACAATGCAGGCAGGTTTTCATTTAATGTAAAAGGCGGCAGGTGTGATGTGTGCGAGGGAGGCGGCATGCGCGTAATTGAAATGAACTTTTTGCCTGATGTATATGTTCATTGTGAAAAATGCAACGGCAAAAGGTATAACCGCGAAACACTGGAAATACGATACAAAGGCAAAAGTATAAGCGATGTGCTGGATATGACGGTAGATGAAGCCTGTGATTTCTTCAGCACAGTGCCTTACCTGTACCGCAAAATAAAAGTGCTGCATGATGTAGGTCTTGGTTATATTACCCTCGGGCAAAGCGCCGTAACATTAAGTGGCGGCGAAGCGCAGCGCGTTAAACTTGCTACTGAGCTGGCAAAGAGAGATACAGGAAAAACTTTTTATATTCTTGACGAACCTACCACGGGCCTGCATTTTGAAGACATCCAGCACCTGCTGGATGTACTTATAAAGTTGGTTGACCGCGGTAACACCGTATTGGTAATTGAACACAACTTAGACGTAATAAAAGTGGCCGATCATATTATTGACCTTGGCCCCGAAGGAGGTGACGGCGGCGGTAAGATTTTGTTTGAAGGCACGCCTGAACAAATGATTAACAACAAGGTGAGCCATACAGCAAAGTTTCTTAAACCAGAGATGGAAGCTGCTGAAAAATTTGCGGTGTAGAAAGGTTTTGGTAAAGAGCTACAGTCTTGTATAACCCTTTACAATTTGTTCTGCTTCCTGCTGGCTAACCGGCGCCTGTTTATCGTCTATATTTATCACTATTACCCTGCCAACAGTGCCAGGCGTTTCTGTAAAGGCATTTACAAGGTTAAGTTGTTCGCTCTGTGCCAGGGTGCCCGTAGCAGTATTCCAAATTTCTTTTGCACAAAGGCAGCCTAATGTAGGCGAAATGGGGTAGTACGGTTTACCGGAAAAATACTTAGGATCAACGGTTGTGCCGTGCGCTATTATAGAGCTGCGGCCAATTTTGCCTGCGTAATAGGCTTCTGTAACAGGTACATAATTCCTCCACGCCGGCGGCAGTTGGTTAAGATAGTTCGTAATGGTATCTTTTGTATCATCAAATTCATCGCCCCAGTAAGCTTCATTATCTTCAAAAGGCATTACCATTTGTATATTCGGAGTTGGCCCCAGCAAAAGCAAGTGCGAGTTGGCAACACCTGTTACAGCATAAACGCCCTGTGGTGTATTACCATCCGTTATAAAATAGGGCAGGTTGCTGACCGAACGTGCCAATTGTTCAAATACAAGCAATTTACCGGTACTGTCAACAGCAAAGCTGCCATCAGCATTTTGCAATACCGCAAGGCCGGGATAATCCCTGTTCCACCGCTGAAATGAATAGATTGTTTTACACTGCCTGGCAGCCTGGTAAGCAAACAGCTCATTTAACGGCGGTGTGGGTGTTTTTTTATAAGTTTCGTAGTTATAAAGATAGTCACTCAACTGCCGCAACACATTGTTTCCGCCTGCCGGAAACCTGTTACGCATCACATTAAGCAATGCACGTTTATTTCTTAGTGATGGGTCAGCCGCGTACAGGTATGCTGCCTGCATTGCAAACAGTTTCGGGTTGTTTTCATCCATCATCAATATCCTTATATCATTAACATAACTGCTGGGATACAGGCCTGAGAGCGTCTCCAGGAGAGCTCTCTTTGTGGAATACTGTATGGTTTTATAATGCCGCAACAGGGTATCAAGCGCTGCTTCTACCTGCGGCGATTGTATCATAAACTGCGACGCGCTGTAACACAAATCAGCGTAATCATATTCAGCATCGCCCTCAAGCGGCTCTTTCACAGTTACGTTAATCAGTGTATCGCGCGTGCGCACATCTATTTGGCGGCGCACCGCCTCCAGCACATAACTTGTTTGTATGGATTGCTCACGCAACTGGGCAAATAAACTCTGCAGGCTCAATAGCCCTGCAATTAAAAACACCCAATACTTCATTTTGCAAAGTTATCGCTATTCAAGGCCCTGCAGCCGCTTTGTATTATTAATGAAAAGCCAAATCAACAGGGTTATGCAGTTACACATGGCCATATACAGCAACAACGCCACAAAGCTCATCATTTACTGGTTAGGATCTTAACTGGTTTGTCAAGCCCGGTTGGTCCGTATAAATCTCCCCAGCTCCACTCCTGCGCGGCCTTGTTATTTTTCAGCGATTTTGTATAAGCTCCCAATGTTGTAATTACTTTAATATTTATTTGATTTTTGCCCTTGTGCAACACCCCGGTTACATTATATAAGTGATTGCCATACCAGCGGGTGCCTATCTGCTTACCATTTATCTCCAGTTCAGTTACATCATTAACATGGCCTAATGAAAGATAAGCTTTGCCGGTTACCGCGGTTATATGCAATATTTTACTGTAAGTTATGGTACCGGAAAAATCTTTAGTATCATCACGCTTTTTCAAATCCGTAAGGGTTTCCAGCGTAATCTCTTTTTCTGTACCGTTAAAATGATGTAAGGTAACTTCCCAGGGCCCGCTTACCACGGCTTCATGCATTGGTGCAGTATTCACGGGTATATATGCTTCGCCGTCTTCCCTTTCGTCAAACACAAGCAATTTAGTTTCGGCCGGGCCGAGTGGTATGCTCAATGCACCTTTGCTATACGGGTAACGCAGGCGCTCCCCTGTTTCAGTATTCCATAACCAGGCCGTTTTGCCGCTGTTAAATACAGCCTGTAACGTATGCTCCTTTGCGCTGCTGTAATTGGTAAAATAAAAAATATCCCTGTCGCCATCTTTGTAATGCAACTGGCTTACGTGTATTACCGGGTTGGTTACCGTTATATAAGGCGCTAAGCCATACTGATGCTGTATGGCCTTAAACCAGGTAATTAAATCCTTGCCTGGCGCAGGCACAATACCTGTTGTTTTTGGGTGGTTGGCAAGAATGGCCTTGCTAATGCTTTCAATCACCGCGCTTTTTTGCCGGTAATCCACCATACCTGAAGAAAGATGCGGTGTTTTGGCAATAAAAATAATTTTTCCGCCTGCATCAGCAAAACGCTTAAGGGCTTCCGCCGTTTCCGGTGAAATTGTTTCTACTTCAATTAATATTAATGCCTTGTAGCTTCTTGCATTAAAATTGATAGTGCCATTGTTCATAGTTGCGCGCTGCAATACTTTCTCTGAGATATAATCGCATCCATTACCATTTTGATGCACTGCTTCCCATACTTTATGTACATATTTTGGATAGGAAACTCTTGGAAAAGGGTCGCGCTGAAAACCGTATTTTGAAGCAAGATCTGCCAGCGGGTGCAGTATAGCAATATCTGCCTGCATTACTGAATTTTGCAATACCGACGACAGGCGGGCTTTATAAGCGCTCCATAATTTAAAATAAGGCCACCAGGTATTGCGCTCATTAAAAAAGCTGCCATAACGCAGCCAGCCGGGAAACGGCGCCTGCAATGGCGAGTAGTTAAACCCGTGGAGTATAGAATGTGTTACCCCCGATAAATTACTTTGGTCACCTGTTACTTTTACACGCTCCAGCGTAGTGCAAAAGATTTGCCCTGTATTAGTCATTTCTTCGCAACTAATCACCTGCTTGCCGCTAAAGTGACCGGCAGACGAAACAAACTTGTTTATCATAGTATAGTTGCGCCCGCTGAAATTGTCTTCCTTCTCGTCAAACTCTTCAATTTCAGGCACCCATATCCAGGTTTCACATTCGGGTATATCAAGCTGCATGCTGGCATCTATAGCATTACAATCCATACCATACGCCTGCATGCGGCTTTTTACGTTATGCTTGCGGCACCAGGCTGTAAAAGTGCCCACAAACCTTTCTTCAAATATTGCCTGTTTTACCTCAAGAAAATCGTAGCGTGCGCGGTTAATGTTTTCCTGCAACGCCGTGGAAAATTCACTGCCATATTTTTCATTTACGGCATTGCCCATCTCTCCTACCTTAAATAATATATACGGAAAATACTCCTCAATATCATAACCCTTACGCTGTTTAAATTGCTCAAACATATCGTTGCACCAGTTGGCGCCTTCCAACTCAATGCTGTCAGTAAAAAACGCCCTGAAATAATTGTCCAAAGCCCCAAGCCTGCCGGTAAGCAATTCACCAAAATTATCCAGGTAATTTTGTACCGCCGCGCGGTCATAATGGTTAATAACCGGCCCTTTTGCACCAAGGGCGCCCTGTATTACCCTTTGAAACCCCGTAACTTTTACAAGGTAATACAATACGTGCTTGCCTTCGGGCACAGGTATGCTGATGGTTTCATTATTTACCAGCCCGTTAAAAGAAGTACCCGGTGTAAAATCATTCATAACTGCAGGGGCCAGCCGCAGCATAAACAATTCGTTTACCTTGTTCTCGTAATTGGAGGGTGGCTCAATACTGTTTATGAGTTCCGTACGGTTGAACGTATAGGTGTGCCCGCCTTCAAGGTTTTTTGTGCCAAGTATGATGATTTGCGATTGTTCTGCACGCGGCACATGTTCGCCGCCAAAAGGCCAGCCCGAACCGACTATCATGTCGCAAATAATTCCTTTTTCTTTTGCGCCTTTTACGGTGGCTTCAACTACATCCAGCCATTCCGTGCTGCCCCATACCAGTTCCTTTATACCAATATCATCCGCATTCTCATTCCATTTTATCGGGTTTATCTCTACTCCGCCAATACCGGCCTCTTTCATTATATCCAGTTCACGCAGTGCTTCTTCTTTAGTAACCCTGTCGCCGTTCCACCACCAGCGCACAAACGGCTTATGATAATTTTGGGGGTTAATAAACATTTCGTACATCGCATCGTCCTCATTACTGCCTGCTGTATGCGCAAATGGCAGGGCTTTTGATTTAAGCGTGCTTAATAAAGGCAATGATGAAGCGGCACCGAGGGAGGCAAGCTTTATAAAACGTCTTCTTTTAATGTTCATGGCAATAGTATTGGCAATAACAGCGGAAAGATAAGTAATGTAGCGTTTGCTTTTGCCAGGCTGCGGCAGATTGAACATAAAACCTGTGCGGGTCAGCAGTGTAACGGTGTATCAGGGGTTGCCTGCTGCCCTGTATATTACCGTGGTAGGCAATTCAAATATATCACGGTGCCGTACTGCTTCTCTTAAGGGCAATGTCTTTAACTCGTTTGTATAATCCGCCCTGGTTATTACAATAACGTTGTTATGTGTTTTAATATATTGTCTTAAAACAGCAGTGTCGCCTGTATGCAACAGGTTACTGTCAAGGTAAAAGCGGTAAGCGGGGTTAAACAGTGCAAAGCCTGCAATATTTTTATGCTGCTTGACGAAATCAATAGTTTTGGCAACGGGGTTTTGCTGGTATAACTGGGGGTACACAACCTGCAGGCCTATGG
>DASZUX010000284.1:0-2301 GCA_035547455.1 Chitinophagaceae bacterium | reverse complement strand
AGTTTAGGGCATGATGCCGCAGGGGCAAATTTTACATAACTACTATTTTATCAGTGTACTGTTTTTTGGTTTCATTAACAATTACCCGCACGTAATACACACCTGCTGCAAGTGATGCAGGCATAATTATTTGTGTTTGTAAACTACCTTTTGTAGCCGCAAATTCTTTTATTAAAACAGGTTTGCCACTGTTGTCGAATATTTGAAAGGAGTAGCCGCCGCCCTGTTTAACACTAATATTAACACCGCTGCCGCGCTGCACCGGGTTGGGATATATTTTAAACGGCGGGGAAAAGAAAAGGTTGCGCAGTGTATCCGGCACAGACCTGTAGCTCAAGGTTGTTACACTTATGGCACCGCCCATTGTTACCAGGCATTTTTCACTGCTATGTGCGCTAACTTTTACCGGCACAAGATTAAATGCTTCCTGCTGTATGGTAACAATATATTCGTCATCATTTGTTATGTCAACCGTTGCAGTGCTATACCCCAGCGCAAATACTTGCATCTTAATTTTAGTATTTGCAGGCATAATTGAAAAACTAAACATGCCCGATGAGTCTGCTATCGCTGCAAGCCCTTTACCGGTAATTTGCACATTGGCAAACGGTACAGGTTTGCCCTCAGTATCAAATATAACACCTGTAATATTTCGTTTAACCGGTATACTTTCGGCAACAATCTGCGGGGTAGCCACCTTTCCCATTAATATGTATTCATTAGTATTTACCCCTATTGCGGTGTCTTCTGCCACCGCTTTTTTCTGTGCATCCACCTTTTTAAAAAATAACAGCAACGGCATCATCGCGGCTATCCACCATGCTTTCTTTTTATCTTGTTTCACAGGCTGCAGTGGCCTTTGTAACTGGTCGTTCATAAAACGCCCGCAGGTAGGCCCGGTTGCCTTTTTAAAATAGTTAAGCACTTCATTATCCGTCATCATCGTAAAATCAACCACCTGTTTTGCACAGCTTTGGCAAAAGCGGCCTTTGTCAGCAGGTGTCATATTTTGCCAGTTCTCGTGGCAGGGCGTGGGAATAGTTACATATAATTGGTTTCTCATTTCAAGGGTTTTGCTGGTATGATGCAGTAACGAAAACTTTTGCATAAATGGGCGGAAATTTTATTAATTTGTGCGGGTAAGCCTGCAGAAGGCAAAACCGGGTTTTACGGAAGAATAAAACACAATAAGCAACTAACCACAAATTTGGCACTATTAAAACTGCTGGATACTACGCCCCAAACCGATGGGGAATTGCTGCACGAGTTTAAAGAAAGCGGCAGCCAGGATGCCCTTGTCCGACTTTACCTGCGCTATACCGACCTTGTATATGGTACCTGCCTAAAGTACCTGAAAGACCCAGAAACTGCAAAAGACGCAGTAATGAATATTTACCAGGAGCTTTTGAGGAAATTGCCTGTGCACGAAGTGGATAATTTTAAAAGCTGGCTGTATGTGCTTACAAAAAACCACTGCCTTATGCAGTTGCGTAACGCCAAAAAAATGTTTACGGTAGAATTACAGGCAGAAATTATGCAATCAGAGGATTTTTCGCATCTTGATGGTGTACTGCAGCGCGAGCAGGACTTTAAAAGGCTTGAAAATTGCCTTGACAGCCTGCAGGAAGAACAGAAACGGGTTGTTGCCTTATTTTACCTGCAAAATAAGTGCTATAACGAAATAGTTGAACAAACCGGCCTTGACTGGAATAAGGTTAGGAGCGTGATACAAAACGGCAGGAGAAATTTAAAAATTTGCATGGAAAAAAATGGCTGATAACAATACATATACACCCTATACCCTGGCAGATATTGAGCGGTATTTGCAGGGGAAAATGAGCACGCGGGAAATGCACGACATAGAAAAGGCTGCCCTGCAGGATCCCTTTTTGAGTGACAGTATTGAGGGGTATAAGCAAGCCCCGCTTGCCGCTGCACGCCAGCATCTTAATGAAATTACCGCGGCGCTTAATGCCCCGGGCTCTCCGGCCCGTATTATCGCCATGCCCCCCAGGCGTACCCGTTTGTGGGTGCAGGTATCAGTGGCTGCCTCATTATTACTGGTTGCCAGTGCAGTTTGGGTGCTGGTAAATAAAAACAGCAACCTGGTAAATAAGCAAGTAGCTAATAACATTCCCGTATCGCCCAATAATACACATGTTGCTGACAGCAGTGCTAACCAGCCAAAACCACAGGATATGGCACGGACAAATGATGTTGTAGCCGCTAAAAAACCTGTAACGAACAATAGAAAGGCAAAGGAAAATGGTGCAGACGAGGTAAAAGAAAAGCTAAATGTTG
>DASZUX010000283.1:0-3662 GCA_035547455.1 Chitinophagaceae bacterium | reverse complement strand
TAAATCCTGTGTACGTATCAGGTGCTGTGGGTCGTGGTTTATGCCACGGCCATCTGGCCAGTAAAAACGTTGTTTTATTTCTGTAACTGAAAAAAGTGTATCGTGCTCTGTTTGAGAAAAGAATGTTTCTATAGCCTTGTTAATAGATTCAGTAGTAAGCAACGGGTTAGTGCTGTGTGTTTGCAGGTAATACTCACCATTGCTTTGCGATAAATCGTATTCAATTAATGGTTGTATGCTTACCATGTCACCCAATAAAAAATCAGGTCTCACCAGTATTTTTGCTTTAGGAAATTTTGTTGCACTGGCCGCAATCTCCTCTGAATCGGTATTAATAATAATTTCATCAATATAGTGGCTTGCACTTAATGCTTCCATCACCCAATGAAAACATGGCTTACCTGCCAACGGCCGGATATTTTTCTGTGGCACTCTCTCTGAGTGGCCTTTCATAGGTACTAATGCTTTAACCTTAGGAATTGCCATAACTAAATAGAAATTTTTATGGTTATCTTTTTAATCAATTCTGGTTTATTAATATAATGCTGTGGACTATGCCCATCTTCAGGAAACATTATTGCAAATATTCCATTGCCAATATCTACATGTGTGCCTTGTGAAGATGGATTTTTGTAAAATGTACGGTCTTTCTTTTCGTCGTAAGGTATATTTACACTCATACCCTGAAGATTACTCCACTTAACCCGCTCAAGTCCGCGTATAGGATACTGTATATCAATTACATGAAGATGCGCCTCATATCCCCTTGTAAAGCTTTCCACTGTTTCATATTCACTTACTATTGCCTTTACATTATGGTTTATGGGGTATTCACCTACAGCTATATCAGCGGTAGCCGCCTGCAAAAATTGTAACCCGGCATAAATGTCGGGGGAAATGCCTTTGTAAACATCTATATTCTTTAAACTGTCTAATATCATTATATCAGTTTAACTGTGTTTCAAAATATTCTTTCATCCAGCCAATAAACTCATCGTCCATTGGACGCAGATCCTTAAAAATCTTGCCGTAGCCTTTGTTAAGTATCAGCCCAAGTTGGTTGCCAATATTTTTTTTGTCTTTGCTCAAAGCCCTTGTAAACTTGTCAAGCTGTATGTCTGTTATTGAAGTGCCCTCCCAAATTTGCTGTAAAAGTTCACGAATATTTATGCGCACACTTGCAGGTATATAACCAAGCTTAACTGATACAAAATTGGCCATATCCATACCATAGCTCACGGCAATGCCATGCGGTATGCGGTAGTTGGTAAGCGATTCAATGGCATGGCCAAATGAGTGGCCGTAGTTAAATACCAGCCTTTCCTTTCGGTCAAACTCATCGCGCTCAATGTAACTTTTCTTTATTTCAAGGCTGCGTGCTATTATACCAGTTAAAACTTTTTTATCAACAAGGGCAGTATTGTATTCGTTTTTAAATCTTGTAAAGTCTTCCTCCCCTGCCACAACAAAATAATGACACATTTCACCCATACCAGATTTTAGCTCCATAAAAGAGAGCGTATCAAGATAGGAGAGATTAATAAATATTTTGTTGGGCGGGTAAAAACCACCTACCTGGTTTTTATATTCGCTAAAATTTATTGAGGTTTTGCTGCCTATACAGCTATCGCCCTGCGCAAGTAGTGATGTTGGGAAAAAAAACCAATCTACACCTCTGTATAAAATTGATGCAATAAAAGCGGTAAGGTCTTGAGTTATGCCTCCGCCAATTGCAATAAGGCGGTGGTTTTTTCTAAAGCCGTTGCTAATAAGATTTTCAATCACCGGCATGGCGCCCTGGTAACTTTTTTGGGGTTCAGTAGCATCTATTCCAATGTACCTGTAAATAGCCAGTATATTCTTTAATTCAGCGCTATACAGTTCTTTAATTTTATTGTCTATAATTATTACGTCGCCTTGCTTTAACTCCCTTTCAAGTATTTCGGTTGTATTTTCAATAAACTCCACATCGTAATCGTGAATACTTGACTTTACACTAAAATTATACATTTGTATATCCTCCATCAATAATTAAGTTTTGGCCGGTTAAATAACTATTAAGACCGCTGCATAAAAAAAGCACGAGGTTGGCTATTTCTACGGGTTCTGCAAATCGCTTCATAGGTATAATTTCAGCCATTTTTTCAATTTCCTGCGGGGTATTCGTCCTGGCAGTCAGCTCTGTTAGGGTAAAGCCAGGTCCAACTGAATTGACCAGGATACTATATGGTGCAAGTTCAACAGACAGTGTTTTTGTTAACCCTACTACACCCCATTTAGTGGCTGTGTACAGAGATCTGCCGCTGCGTGTAACCGCACTCCATATTGAAGTAATATTTACAATACGCCCGTAATTGTTTTTCTGCATTATTTTGCTCACTTCCCTGCAAACAAGATATGGCGCTTTTAAATTAACATCGTTTAAAAAGTTATAATCCTCAAGAGTTGTTTCTGTATTAAGACCAATTTTGTTAACGCCTGCGTTATTAACCAGTATATCAATCCGCTCACACGCTGAAATTGCTTTCAAAAATTCTGTTGTTGATGCATTGTCAGAAAAATCAGCCTGCAGGTATCTTACCTTTTCAAACGTATTGCTTTCATTTAATTGCTCAATCTCATCTTTTTTGGTACCGGTCAGTATTACAGAAGCGCCAGCATCCAAAAATCTATCAGCAATAGCTCTTCCTATACCCCTTGTACCTCCTGTAATAAGGGCAATCTTGCCGGAAAGATCAATTTTAACCGGTATTCTGTTGTCGGCCTCTGGCATAAACTTACCTTTTAAATTAAAGGGCTAAAAACTCCTCGTCTTTTGCAAGGTAGTTTACTATAATGTGGTTTAATATCATGTGTATGTCTTCAATAGGGCCATAGTCTTTTTCCTGGTTTGGCGTAAACACTTTGTATTTACAAACCTCTTTCAGCTTACCCCCTTTAAAGCCAATAAATGCAGCAGTGGTAGCGCCCTGGCTGTTAGCAAATTCGGCTGCCCGCACCAGGTTTGGAGAATTTCCGCTGGCAGAAATCAGCAGCAATGTATCACCTTCTCCAATTACCCCTCTCAATTGCTCAACAAATATGTCATTAAAATCAGTATCGTTGCCTACAGCTGTCATTAGGGGGGCATTATCAGTAATAGCGGTTATTTTGGGGCGGAATTTTGAAAAATAACGCACAAAGAATCTGAAATCTGCCTGCATGTGCGATGCTGTTGCCGCGCTGCCGCCGTTGCCTGCTACATAAACGGTTTTACCGGCCTTAAATGTATCAATAAAAGCAGTAACCACATTTTCAAGCTCATCAAGCTCAATCAAATCAAGCAAATCTGTTACTCGCTTTTTATAAGAGGACAGGTGTTCGCCTAAAACTGGTTTCCTTTGCATGTTAATTGTTTTAATATTAAAAGTCCTTGGTTTTATAAATTTCATCAATAATCCGCATAAGTTTTAATGCGTCTTCTGAATTGCCGATGGTTATTGGTGTATCGTTTTTAATAGCATCAAAAAAATGATCCATTTCGTAGCGCCAGCTATTGTTATTGGTGTATTTTGTAATCACCTCATCCTTCCATGTGGCGGCAGGCGCTGCAGAACGATTTTTGGCCACAGAAAGCACCTCCTCACCATAAGACATGCTGGATGTTATCATGCCGTTTAACA
>DASZUX010000282.1:0-6045 GCA_035547455.1 Chitinophagaceae bacterium | reverse complement strand
AAAAGCTTACGTTTACACCCTTTACACTTACCGGCAAAATACCCGCAGAAATTAATGCGGCCGACCTGCCCCTGAACTTTACAGGCCTGAAGGATGGGGATATTATACGGGTAGAGATTGCTGACACATCCTCAACCACGGAAGACATTTTTGAAACAGATACGGTACTCAACAACCGGGTAATTATTAAAGGCAGTGAACTTGCTACGCTTGCTGCCGGCCCGCTTGACATGAGCTTTTACGCCGACAATAATTACCCGCTGGATAACCCCGGCAAAGAGGGCGGCGTACTAAACTTTTTTTACAAACTAAAATACCAGCGTGCAACTCTTAAAAAATAGCGCACCCGCGGTTTGCGCTGCACTCCAAATTTTGAGGTAAAAACTGGAAATTCAGGCGCAAACTGCTACTTTTGCAGCCAATTATGGGTTTTGTTTATATGGGTTTTGATATTACTATTTGACTATCAAATACTTATTTCGAAAATCCACTAAAAAATAAACTCTTCAAACATTCAAACTATAAGGAATGCCCGGCCAGTTAAAAGAAGTACGCAACAGGATTAAATCGGTACAATCCACCCAGCAAATTACCAAGGCCATGAAGATGGTAAGCGCCGCCAAATTGCGCCGCGCTCAGGATGCCATTATTCAAATGAGGCCCTATGCAACAAAGCTACAGGAAATGCTGAGCAATATTGTAAGCAATATGGAAGGCGGGGCCAGCATAAAACTGGCTGAAGAAAGGCCCATTGAAAAAGTATTGCTTATAGTAATTACCAGCGACCGCGGCCTGGCGGGCGCCTATAACTCAAACCTTGTGAAACTTGCAAAGGAAACCATCGCCCAAAAATATGCAGCGCAGGCTGCCAAAGGCAATGTAACCATTTGGAACATTGGTAAAAAAGGATGGGAAAGCCTTACCCGCGCCGGTTACAAAACAAGCGATGCTTATAAAGATATATTCCTCAACCTCACTTTTCACACAGTACAGGCCGCTGCGCAGGCAGCTATGAAAGCTTTTGAAAACAGGGAATTTGACGCGGTTGAAATAGTGTACAGCGAATTTAAAAATGCTGCTACCCAGCGCTTTTTGGTAGAACAGTTTTTACCTATACCTAAGGTAGCTAAAAAAGAAGGCGCTAAAAAAGCCGACTTTATTTTTGAGCCTGAAAAAGAGCAGTTGATTGCAGAACTGATGCCAAAAATTTTAAACACCCAGTTATACAAAGCGGTACTGGATGCAAACGCCAGTGAACATGGCGCACGTATGACTGCCATGGATAAGGCCAGCGACAATGCCAATGAAATTTTGAAACAGCTTAAAATATCTTACAACAGGGCACGGCAGGCAGCCATTACTACCGAGCTTACTGAAATTGTAAGCGGCGCAGCAGCATTGCAAGGATAAAAGCGATTTGAGAATTTGAAAATTTGAAAAGACTACCGCATACTGCCGGCTGTAATTTTAAATTAGCTAATTTTCAGGTTTGCAAATTTGTTCCTCATGGAATTAAGTGAAATAATACCACATATAGAAGCGCTTATTTTCGCCAGTGAGAAACCACTTACTGCAGCGGATGTTGTTGAGCTGATTAATACCGCTTTTGGTTTCATGGAGGAACGTATTACTATAGACCAGGTGGAAACCTGCCTTGAAGGCATTAAGGAAAAATACCAGAGCGAATTTTACCCCTTTGAGGTAAGGCAAAGCGGTGGCGGGTGGCAGTTCCTCACCAAAAAAGAGTTTTACAAAACCATAGCCCAGTTAAACGGGGATAAGTTTTTAAAACGCCTTTCCACAGCAGCACTGGAAACACTGGCTATTATTGCCTATAAACAGCCGGTAACCAAGGGAGAAATTGAAGCCATTCGCGGGGTAAACAGCGATTACAGCATACAAAAGTTACTGGAGAAAGAACTCATAATTATCTCGGGCCGCAGCGAAAACCTACCGGGTAAGCCATTAGTGTATATTACATCCAAAACTTTTATGGATTATTTCGGCATTAACTCCCCTGCCGAGCTGCCTAAGATAAAAGAAGTATTTGCAGAGTAGCTTGTAGAGCCTACTTTAATACGCGCCGAGGATGCAGAAGCTGTGCAGGATGATGCCGTAGCGAATACGCTCGCGGTAAACGAGGAAGGCAATTTGATAGAAGAAGGGGATGATGAAACATCAAAGCGAAAGGATGACGAAACAACAGCGGAGGGTAATGCTGAAACGTAATGTAATATTTATACACTTACAACATTCAATGGAGCCCCCGCAATTTGGGGGCTTTATTATTATAACAATCATTTATTCATATCGTATCTTCGTCGCCATGTCGCAACATTTAACCCGCAAGCAGCTAATAGCAGCAGCAGATGAATTTGGTACCCCTTTGTATGTGTACCATGCAGAAAAAATTAAAGAGCAGTTACACGAGCTTGAAAGCGCCTTTCAAGGATGCAGGGCAAAGTTTTTTTATGCCTGCAAGGCACTTACTAATATAAACATTCTAAAGCTGGTAAAGCAGTACGGCGCTAATGTTGATTGCGTAAGTATTAACGAGGTAAGGCTTGCCCTTAAAGCGGGCTTTGAACCGGAACAAATACTGTTTACCCCTAATTGTGTTGACTTTGAAGAAATAGAGGCAGGCAAGGCGCTGGGTGTTAACCTTAATATTGACAACATAAGCATACTGGAACAGTTTGGCAACAAATACGGCGGCAGCTATCCCATTTGCATAAGGCTTAACCCTCACATAATGGCCGGGGGCAATTTTAAAATTTCAACCGGCCATATTGACAGCAAATTTGGCATTTCTATTCACCAGATGCGCCATATTGAGCGTATTGTAAAAACCACCGGCATTCATGTAGCGGGGCTGCACATGCATACCGGCAGCGAAATTAAAGACCTGAACGTGTTTTTACAGGGGCTTGAAGTGATGTTTGACCTGGCGAGGCATTTTCCTGAAATTAAGTTTATTGACCTTGGCAGCGGTTTTAAAGTGCCTTACAAAGACGACGATGTAAAAACCGATGTACACAGCCTTGGCAAAAAGGTGTGCGAGGCATTTGCACAATATGAAAAAGAGAACGGAAGACAACTTGAGATATGGTTTGAGCCAGGCAAATACCTGGTAAGCGAAGCCGGCTATTTTGTGGTTAAAGCCAATGTAGTTAAACAAACAACGGCAACTGTATTTGCAGGAGTAAACTCAGGGTTCAATCATTTGATACGCCCCATGTTTTACGAAGCTTACCACCGCATTGAGAATATTACAAACCCGCACGGCCCGCAACGTATATATACCGTAGTAGGCAATATTTGTGAAACCGATACGTTTGCTTGGGACAGGAAAATTAGCGAGATACGTGAAGGAGACTACCTTGTTTTTTATAATGCCGGTGCATACGGCTTTGAAATGAGCAGTAACTTTAACTCGCGGCTTAAACCCGCAGAAGTGTTGTATAATGATGGCAAAATGCACCTTATACGTAAACGAGATGAATTTGAAGACTTGCTGAAAAACCAGGTGGAAGTACTGTAACTAACGAACAATAAAAAGTTGAAAGGGCAGTAATGATAGAAATAAAAAACATAAAAAAATCCTTCGATGGCCGTGTTATTCTTGATGGCATAAGTGCGGTAATGGATACCGGCAAATGCAATCTTATTATAGGCACCAGCGGCAGTGGTAAAACTGTGCTTACTAAATGCATTGTAGGCTTGTTTCAGCCTGATGAAGGAGATATTTTATACGATGATACAAATATGCTGCGGATGGACGACAACCAGCGCAAAGCCCTGCGGCAGCAGATAGGCATGCTGTTCCAGGGGTCGGCGTTGTTTGATTCCATGACGGTGGAACAAAATGTAATGTTCCCGCTGAATATGTTTTCAAAAATGAGTTACAACGACCGCAAAAAAAGAGTGGACGAAGTGCTTGACCGTGTTAACCTGAAAGATGCACATAAAAAATACCCTGCAGAAATAAGCGGGGGTATGAAAAAAAGAGTGGGTATTGCACGCGCCATCGTATTAAATCCAAAATATCTTTTTTGTGATGAACCTAACTCGGGCCTTGACCCGCAGACATCCCTGCTGATAGACAAGCTGATTAAAGAAATTACCAATGACTATAATATTACCACCATAGTGGTGACTCACGACATGAACAGTGTAATGGAAATTGGCGACCATATTGTTTACCTGTATGACGGCCGTAAGGAGTGGGAGGGAAATAACAAAGAAATAATTTTTAATAAAAACGAACGGCTGAACAGTTTCATTTTTGCTTCAGAGTTTCTGCAGGACGCAAAAGATATGCGTATGCTTGAGATGAAAGGCAAAATCTCCAATGACAGGAATATGGACGAACTGCTGAAGTAACACGATATTTTTATTGCAGGGGTTGTTATGCAAACTTGTAAAACACATAAACTATAAAAACCCCTAATTTTGCCCCCAACTTAAAAGATTGCACATGTCAGTTTTAGTTAACAAAGGTTCTAAAATAATTGTACAGGGCTTTACGGGTACGGAAGGTACTTTTCACGCAGGGCAGATGATTGAATACGGCACCAACGTAGTAGGCGGTGTTACCCCCGGCAAGGGCGGCAGCACCCATTTGGAAAGGCCTGTATTCAACACAGTATCAGACGCAGTTAAAAATACAGGTGCCGACGTTAGTATTATATTCGTACCACCGGCTTTTGCAGCGGATGCCATAATGGAGTCTGCCGAAGCAGGCATAGGCCTGGTGGTTTGTATAACCGAAGGCATTCCCGTACAGGACATGGTAAAGGTTAAAAATTATTTGCAGGGCAGCAAAACACGCCTCATAGGGCCTAACTGCCCCGGTGTTATTACAGCAGGTGAAGCTAAAGTAGGTATTATGCCGGGTTTTATTTTTAAACAAGGCAGTATCGGTATCGTATCAAAATCAGGTACGCTTACATACGAAGCTGCCGATCAAACGGTTAAAGCCGGCCTTGGCATAACAACAGCCATTGGCATAGGCGGCGACCCTATTATTGGCACCACCACCAAAGAAGCGGTTGAACTACTGATGAACGACCCCGATACAGAGGGCATCATCATGATAGGCGAAATTGGCGGTGGCATGGAAGCAGAGGCTGCAAGGTGGATAAAAGAAAACAACCGCAAACCGGTAGTTGGTTTTATTGCAGGCCAAACTGCGCCTTCAGGCCGCAGGATGGGCCATGCCGGCGCTATAATAGGCGGCGCAGACGATACTGCTGCTGCTAAAATGCGTATACTGGCTGAGTGTGGTGTACACGTAGTAGCCAGCCCCGCCGACATTGGTAAAACAATAGCCGAAGCGCTGAAAAAATAGTCACAGAGAGCGTTAGATTCCTTAGGGTCGTTAAGGATAATGCTGTTTCAACATAATTAAAACGTCCTGTAAAACAGGACGTTTTTTTGTAATGTCTCTTGTTGCCGTTTCCATGGGGATGCCTTCCCCCTGCAGCTTCTCCCCTACAATCAGCATCCTGTCTCTCCCTGCTTATTAACCCTACCGGCCACTGTTCCATAACTATTTTACTGGCATAATTGTTGGGCAAGATTGCGGCGTAAAACAAAATCCGTTTCCGGTACAAGTTTACCTTTGTACATTCACAAAAAATTAATGGTTTTCATGCAAACTGCACCAGACATCAGGCAACTCAACGAAAAAATTCAGTACGCAGCAGGCTTTATAGACAGGTTAAGGCAGGAAATGGGCAAAGCCGTGGTTGGCCAGCAATACATGGTTGACCGTTTGCTGATAGGCCTTTTAAGCCACGGGCACGTTTTGCTGGAGGGTGTGCCGGGACTTGCTAAAACACTTACTATAAAATCGCTGGCGCAGGCAGTACATGGCAAGTTCAGCCGTATACAGTTCACTCCCGATTTATTACCTGCCGATGTTATCGGCACCATGATATACAACCAGCCACGTAACGAATTTACCGTGCGCAAAGGCCCGATATTTGCCAATTTTATACTGGCCGATGAAATTAACCGTGCACCGGCAAAGGTGCAAAGCGC
>DASZUX010000281.1:0-8712 GCA_035547455.1 Chitinophagaceae bacterium | reverse complement strand
GGAAATTCCTTTCTTATCTCCACCTGGTTGTCATAGCTGCTTAACAGGCTTCGCGTGGTTTTGTATATGTTCGCCTCCAGTGTATTGCCTTCACATTTTTTGTGAAATGCATCAATGCCCATGGCGTTAAATGTAGCTTCGCTGCCGTCGCTCAGCAGGGCCTTTACTTCCAGAAGATGCTCACGCGTACTGCGATATACAACTGAGTTTGAGCCGCAGGAATTATTGCCTACCATACCGCCGATCATAGCGCGGTTGGCTGTAGAGGTTTCGGGCCCAAAAAATAAACTATGCGGCTTCAAAAATATATTCAACTCGTCGCGTACTACGCCGGGTTGTACACGTACCCAGCCGCCCTCTTTATTGAGCTCAATAATTTTTGTAAAATATTTTGAAACATCTACCACAATACCCGCACCCACCACTTGCCCGGCCAGCGAAGTGCCTGCAGTCCTCGGTATAAGCGAGGTTTTTTCATTATTGGCAAAAGCGATAAGTTTTTTAATATCTTCTGCTGTTTTAGGCAGCGCCACCGCAAGAGGCATCTCCCTGTAAGCAGACGCATCAGTTGCGTACAGGGTACGAATTGTATCATCAAAGTAAAACTCGCCTTCTAATTGGGAGGCCAGTTGCCGGAGCATATTCTTCATTGTGTTCGCCTGTTTTGAGAAAGGGTGTAAAAATAATCAGTTTACAGGAGAGTTGTAAAAAGCTGCTATCAATTGCAGCAATGAAGTACCAGGCTTCAATTTTGTGGCTTTTTCAGCGAGCTTTCTCTCACCACCAGCTCACTGTGTATGTAAATGATGCTGTTTTTGGTGGCGCTTGTGCCGGATAGTTGTTGTAACAGGCATCTGGCAGCAACTTCCCCCATTTCTATGCCGGGGTAATTAATGGTGGTTAGTGAGGGTTCAACTATTTTGCTGATGGCATCGTTATTAAAGCCTACAACTGCAAGGTCTGCAGGTACACGCAACCCCATCCCTTTCCATGTTTTAATACAAACTGCAGCGCAAAAGTCGTTGGTTATAAAAGCACCATCCGGGCGCGGCTGCATTTGGGCAATGGCCAGCGCTGCTTTACAACTTTCACTTTCGCTTAAGTCGTTAACAAACACTGATTGTTTGCTAAATGGTATTTTATGTTTTGCCAGCGCCAGTTTATACCCTTTCAGCCGATCGGCATATACGTTACGCGTAAGGTTTCCGGTAACGTGCACAATATTTTTGCAACCCTGGCTTATTAAATGTTCCGTGGCCGCAAAGCCTGCTTTCTCGTTGTCAATTATAATTTTGGCCCCGGGGCTACTTATTTCAACACGGTCAAAAAAAACAACTGGTATTCCCTTTTTTATAAAAGGCTCAAAATGTTGTGTGTCTTTGGTGTCGTAAGCCAGTGATGCAATAAGGCCGTCAACCCGCTTGTGAAACAGGTTGTGGGCGTTGGCTATTTCTTTTTCCGAGGTTTCTGACGAGTGCCCGATGATAAGGTCAAACCCTGTACCAGCTGTAACTTTCTCAATACCAGCCAGCACAGAGGTTATAAACTGGCTGTTAAGCTCATGTATAATAATGCCTATGGTATTGGTTTTTTGCCTGCGCAGGTTGCTTGCAAAATTATTACTGCGATACCCCATTTTTTTTGCCGCTTCCTGTATGCGCTGTTTTGTTTTGCCGCTTATGGCCGGGTGGTTGTTAAGCCCACGGCTTACCGTTGCGGCAGAGATGCCTAATTTTTTGGCGATGTCGTATATAGTGGCTTCTGCGGGCACTTATAAAGTTTGGATGATAAAAATAAAATTTTATGCAATCGGTTGCACTTTTTTAAAAAACTTTCTATATTTATCTTCTCTAATTATTAAATTACTAATATAAAACCTTGCCATGCTGTTATTAGGGATAGACGTAGGCACTTCGTCAGTAAAGGTATCTGTGGTAGATGCTGCAACGCAGCAAAATATTACCTCGGCCCAATATCCCGAAACTGAGGCAGAAATTATTGCGCGCCAGCCCGGGTGGGCGGAGCAATCTCCCGCAAGCTGGTGGCTTTACACACAGCAGGCTATTTTAAAGGCTCATGCCTCGGGCAAGTATAAACCAGGCGATATAGCCGCAATTGGCATCGCCTATCAAATGCACGGGCTGGTGATAGTTGACAGAAACCAGCATGTATTGCGGGATAGTATTATTTGGTGCGATAGCCGCGCTGTACCTTACGGCGATGCAGCATTTAAAGCCATCGGAGAAACAAAATGCCTTGCTCAACTGTTAAACTCTCCCGGCAATTTTACAGCAGCAAAGCTCGCCTGGGTAAAACAAAACGAACCCGCTGTTTTTGAACAGGCCTTTAAAATAATGTTACCCGGCGATTATATAGCCATGCAGCTTACAGGTAATATTACAACAAGCATCTCATCACTATCCGAGGGACTTTTCTGGGATTTTAAAAATAACACCTTATCAGGTGATGTAATGGATTATTTTGGCTTTAATGAGAGTATTATACCTGCTGTAAAAGATGTATTTAGCGAGCATGGGCATGTAAGCCTAACCGTTGCAAATGCGCTAAATTTAAAAGCCGGCATACCGGTGAGTTATAAGGCTGGAGATCAGCCTAATAATGCACTCTCGTTAAATGTGTTTGAGCCGGGAGAAGTAGCCGCTACTGCCGGCACATCGGGCGTAATATATGGCGTAAGCGATGCGTTGGCATACGATCCCCGGAGCCGGGTAAATACTTTTGCGCACGTTAATTACACCAGTCAGCAAAAACGGCTGGGCATTTTGTTATGTATTAATGGTACCGGTATTTTAAATAAATGGATAAGAAACCTGAACGGCAGCCACATAGGTTACGCACAGCTAAATGCAGAAGCCGCAGCAATAGAAGAAGGAAGCGGGGACCTTTATATATTGCCTTTTGGCAATGGGGCAGAGCGTATGCTTAACAATAAACTTGTAGGCGCACATATACATAATATTGATTTAAACAAGCACACGCCTGCTCACCTGTACCGGGCAGGGCAGGAGGGGATAGCGTTCGCATTTAGATATGGGCTTGATATTATGCGCGGCAATGGTATGAGCCCAAGCGTTATTAGGGCCGGAAAAGCAAATATGTTTTTAAGCGAAGTATTTATACATGCTTTTGTAAATGCAACGGGCGTGCCGGTGGAGTTATATGAAAGTGATGGCAGTACAGGTGCTGCACTTGGCGCAGGAATAGGTGCTAAAATATTTGCCAATACAAAAGAGGCATTCGCAGGAATGAAAGCGCTTGGTATGGTTGAGCCTGTTAAAGAAACGGGTTACGAAACCCATTACCAAAAATGGAGGGCCTGCCTGGAGCGTGAACTTTTATAAGCGCCATAGTGTGTATAATAAGTGGTATAAACAAAATACTTAACACAAAAACTCAGCAATATGTCAGTGATTAAAGGAGACACCGAATTTTTTAAAGGCATCGGCCAAATAAAATATGAAGGGCCGGCTACAGATAACCCGCTTGCCTTCAGGTGGTATGATGAAAATAAAGTGATAGGCAACAAAACCATGAAGGAGCATCTTCGTTTTGCGTGTGCTTATTGGCACTCGTTTGTAGGCAATGGCAGTGACCCATTTGGAGGGCCTACCCATATTTACGGATGGAATGCGAAGACAGATGCCGTAGAGCGGGCAAAAGACAAAATGGATGCCGCCTTTGAGTTTATTACTAAACTCGGCCTGCCGTATTATTGTTTTCATGATGTGGATGTGGTGGACTACACCAATGACGTTTTGGAGAATGAAAAGAGGCTGGAAGCGTTGGTGAATTATGCTAAACA
This sequence comes from Chitinophagaceae bacterium, assembly GCA_035547455.1. Taxonomy (GTDB): domain Bacteria; phylum Bacteroidota; class Bacteroidia; order Chitinophagales; family Chitinophagaceae; genus JABDFW01. Next base: position 4,889 of record DASZUX010000281.1, on the reverse strand, counting down.
AAAACAAGATGCATCCGGCGTAAAACTGCTGTGGGGCACAGCTAATCTTTTCAGTCACCTGCGTTATATGAACGGGGCCGCCACCAACCCGGATTTCCATGTGCTTGCACACGCTGGTGCACAGGTAAAATCAGCCTTAGACGCAACAATAGCCCTTGGGGGTGAAAATTACGTTTTTTGGGGAGGCCGCGAGGGATATATGACTTTGCTTAACACAAACATGAAACGTGAGCAGGAGCATCTTGCCCGGTTTTTACATACCGCAAAAGATTATGCCCGCACAAATGGGTTCCGCGGAACATTTTTTATTGAACCAAAGCCCTGTGAGCCTACTAAGCACCAATACGATTATGACTGTGCAACGGTAATTGGCTTTTTACGCCAGTTTGGGTTGATGGATGATTTTAAGCTGAATATTGAAGTTAACCATGCCACGCTTGCCGGGCATACCTTTACGCATGAATTGCAGGTAGCTGCCGATGCCGGTTTGTTGGGCAGTATTGACGCCAACAGGGGCGATTACCAAAACGGGTGGGATACAGACCAGTTTCCTAATAACATTAATGAGCTTACCGAGGCAATGCTGATTATTCTTGAAGCTGGCGGTTTTGGCGGAGGAGGCATAAATTTTGACGCTAAAAGACGCAGAAATTCAACTGACCCGGCTGACCTGTTTTATGCTCATATAGGTGGCATGGATACATTTGCAAGGGCATTGATTACGGCCTATAAAATTTTACAGGATGGTGAATACTTAAAGTTAAGGAAAGAACGTTATTCATCATACGACAGCGGGGACGGTGCGGCATTTGAGGCAGGTAGCCTGGCCATGGAAGACTTGAGGAGATATGCCGTACAAAATGGCGAGCCGGCTGTAATTAGCGGCAGGCAGGAATATTTTGAGAACCTGGTAAATAAGTTTATTTAACAGGTTTTTCCGGTCATAGGTATAAAAAAAGAGAGGCTGGCGGTTTTACCGTTTCAGCCTCTTAGTTTTTTTGTAGTGAAACTACACATTTATTCTCTCTGCAGTTGTTTAAATAAATGTATCAGGCCAATATCATTTAATATGAGAATAAGGCCAAAAATTGTGAATATGCTGCTTAGCACAAGTACAGTAATGGAATAAGTATTAAAATACTTAGCTTTTGCAATAAAATGCAAGGGGTTCTCCGGGTCATATAATACGGTAACCTTAACGCCTTTCTTAATTCTTGCCGACAGCACGCTGTCTTCCGACGCTTTTGAAATGATTTGCCCTTGCCCGGTAGTAAAACGTATAATGGGAATAGTAAGGGTTGCCCTTTTTTGAATTCTAGTTTCAAAACCATCTATCACACCCTCCGCTTTTGCGCCATTTTTTAAAGCCCTGTATTTACTTTGCATTTGTAGTATAATGTAAATTAATACTGAACCCATTATTACGATAATTATATGTGTTGCCATTTATACAGGGGTTTATTATAAAATTTTTATGTGTTGTGTAAACTTACAGCAGGGATTCGTTTATCAGTTTTGCATTTTGTACAAGCTTATAAAACTCTTTTTTTTCCACCAGGGTTTTTAAAGCATTCATGTGATTAATATGGTGCATATCTGTGCCTACCAGGCTTACCATGTTTTTTTCAAACAATTTTTCGGCAATTACTTTAATATGCTTACCATAATAGCCAAGCAACGACAGTATATTTACCTGTAAAAGACAGCCTAAATCAATTGCTCTTTCGTATTTTTCAAAATTATTGTGGTAAAACAAGTACCGTTCAGGGTGAGCTAATATCGGTTGAAGCCCTTTTAGTTTTAATGCAAAGATTACCTGCTCAAGATTTGGCGAGGGTGCCAGGTACGACATTTCAACCAGTATGTAATTTTTTCCAAATGTTAATAGCTGGTTGTTATTTCTTATAAGCGCCTCCATGTCGTTATCTATCATGTATTCTGCTGCCGCTTCAATAGCAACCGGTATATCATTTTCTTTTAAAGCCGTTCGTACCAGGTCAAGCTTAGGCAAAATAGTTTCAGGGGTATTGGGATGAATTTCCGCTAAAATATGCGGGGTGCATATAAGCTTACTATATCCCATAGCGTGTAACTCGCGCACAAAATTTAAAGTGGTTTCCAAATCCTGCACGCCATCGTCTAGACCCGGCAGCAGGTGGTTATGCATATCTACGCCAATAAAGGAAAGGTCAGGCTTTATTTTTTTCTTGAACAATGAAAACATGCACAAATGTACAATTAAAGGCGCTTAAAGCTAAGATGAGGCCGTATTATTAAGGGAAAGGCGCTGGTCAAACAGTTCATACACCGAATTATTGCTAATGTATTCAGGTACTATGCGTTTCATCTGTCTTACTACGTCAGTATCGTTAAAATCGGCGGCTATTTCGAGAAGGGTATTTATTTCTAAAGATATTTTTTTATAGTCCTGCTCCATAGTTTTAGCTATCACAATTTTTTTGTTGGGGGTAGGCATTACTTCTTCCTCTTTATTCAATAATTCTTCAAAAAGCTTTTCCCCCGGCCTAAGCCCTGTAAAAATTATCTCGATATCCTTACCTGGTTCAAATCCCTTAAGGCGAATCATTTTTTTAGCAAGGTCAAGAATTTTTACGGGTTCACCCATATCAAAAAGCAGTACTTCACCGCCATTGCCTATTGTTATTGCTTCAAGCACCAGTGAACATGCTTCAGCAATAGTCATAAAATAGCGTATTATTTCCGGGTGCGTTACCGTTACCGGCCCGCCATTATTAATCTGCTCTTCAAAACGGGGTATTACCGAGCCATTGGATGCCAGCACATTACCAAAACGGGTTGTTATAAACTTGGTTTTTGCCCTTGAGACAGGCAAAGTGTAAACACCATCGTCTTCTTTTGCCTGATAGTATTCTTTGTTATGCAGGGATGCGCAATAAATTTCGGCAATGCGTTTTGAGGCCCCCATTACGTTGGTGGGGTTAATAGCCTTATCGGTTGACACCAGTAAAAAACGTTCAACATTATGCTTCACTGACATATCTGCAACCACCTTGGTTCCTAATACATTATTTCTTATAGCCTCCGATGGATGATTTTCCATTACCGGAACATGCTTATATGCTGCAGCGTGAAAAACTATATTGGGTTCGTAGGTTTGAAAAAGCTGCTCCATGGCATTTTTATCCTTTACGTCCCCTAAAAAAACTTTAAGGCGGTTGCCTATATTATATTTTTGCTGCAGTTCGTATTCAAGGTCGTGCAATCCTGTTTCAACCAGGTCATTTACTATAAGCGCTTCGGGGTTCATAAATGCCACCTGCCGTGCAAGTTCAGATCCGATTGACCCTGCGGCACCTGTTATAAGCACTCTTTTTTCCCTTAAAAAATTTGTAACAGCGGTGTTTCTGAGTTGAATGGCAGGCCTGCCCAGCAACTCTTCAATTCTAACACCCTGAAACTGGCTAAGGTTTAACTGCCCGTGCATCCATGTTTTTACAGGTGGTATATTCATTACCTTAACATGGTGCTCAAGGCACTCATCCACTACTTTATTTTTAATGTGAATATCAATATTAAGCCTCGTAAAAAACAGGTACTCTACATGCATCGCTTCAATAATTGAAGACAGGTTGCGGTATGAATGAATGCGTATATTATCAATGGTTTTGCCGGCAAGTTTTTCGTCGTCATCCACAAATGCAACTACCCTGTATTTGCTGTTTGATATGGAATATATCATTTTGTGCAATAAGGAACCGCTAAGCTCAGCACCATAAATAATTACATTAATTGCATCACTGTCAGTAGAACTGGCCTTGTATAAAGTTTTAACAAGAATTCTATACCCTGATATGAGAAATGAAGCGACAAAAAAGAAGACAACGAGTGCTGAATTTGCAATAATTGGAGTATGGCCTGAAAGTTTTGTAGCAAGATTTATAAGAAGTATGACGATAAATGTAAAAAAAACGGAAAAAATGGAACGGACAGACTCATGAAATTCGGAAAACCTGATAATGCCATCATAAGTTTTGAAGACAAAAAAGAAAATTGAACTTATTATCCCAATTATAGCTATGTCATTAGTAAAGGAAGAAACATCGGTTTGTACAATATTAAAATTTCTTAATACAAGATTTGCAAGACTGATTGAACTAATGCAGATAATAAGATCAAGAAAAAAGATAAGCCATTTAGGTGCTATCCTGTTTTGTAGCAGAAATCTCCTGAATTCGAGTATGGGTACACTTCTCTTATAGGCTATTTTCACAACTAAGTTTTGTTACAGGTACTTAATTATCAACGCAATACAACAGAAGTTGTACTTTTGGGGTACTGCGCTATTCATGGATTAAAAACTATCAAAATCGTCCTAAAGATAACAAAAAAATAGCTTTTTAGGCTCCTGTTATAAATATAATGTTTATTTAAGGCTATTTTGGCGGGCATAACTTCTTCAACATAAAATTTTTCAGGGTCTTTTGCGGCAGAAAGTAACTCATTCTCATTCCGGTAAGTTAATGACGCAACATCTGTAACGCCTGGTTTTACGCTTAATACAAATAATTCTTCTGGCTTATACATGTTAACATACTTTCTTAACTCTGGCCTTGGGCCAACCAGGCTCATATCTCCTTTTAATACATTAAAAAGCTGTGGAAGCTCGTCAAGCTTAAATTTTCTTAAAAAATAGCCGATAGCAGTTATACGGTGGTCGCGGCGGCCTACAGTTAAAGACCCATAGCTTGCCGCATTTACCCGCATAGTACGGAACTTGTAAATATTAAAATTTTTGTTGTTTCTGCCTACTCTTTCCTGTACAAAAATTACAGGACCCTTTGATGTAAGTTTAATAATAACTGCCACAATTATAAGCAGAGGACTTAGCATTATTAAAGCCGTTAACG